>DATJXP010000302.1:0-8749 GCA_035500035.1 Candidatus Acidiferrum sp.
GACGTTGCCTTCCATGTCAATGTAGATCGCCTCGCCGGGGGCGACATCGCGCACCAGTTGGAAGCCTTGCGCATCGAGCGCGACGCTTTCCGACGCCATCATGTACTCGTAACCCTTGCGCACCTTGCGCTTGCCAAGCACCAGCGGCCGGATGCCGAACTTGTCGCGGAAGCCGATGATGCCGTAACCGACGATCATCGCGATCACGGCATAGGCCCCGCGGCAACGCTTGTGCAGTCCACGGACCGCCGTGAACACGTTGGCCGGCCCCGGCTTCATGACGTTCTGCACCTGCAGTTCGTGCGCAAGGATGTTCAACAACACTTCCGAATCGGAATCGGTGTTCAGGTGGCGCAGGTCGTCGCGGAAGATTTCGTACGACAGGTCTTCGTGGTTGGTCAGGTTGCCGTTGTGCGCCAGCGCGATGCCGTATGGCGAGTTGACGTACAGCGGCTGGGCCTGGGCCGGCCCGGAACTGCCGGCAGTCGGATACCGCACGTGACCGATGCCCATGTGGCCCGGCAGGTTGCGCATGTGGCGCGTGTGGAACACGTCACGAACGAGACCGTTGTCCTTGCGCAGATAGAGCCGGTTCTTGTCGCTGGTGACGATGCCGGCGGCGTCCTGGCCGCGGTGTTGCAGCACCGTCAGCGCGTCATACAGGGCCAGATTGACGTTGCTCTGCCCGACTATGCCCACAATACCGCACATGTGCTACCTCTCGTTTTGCTGACGACGCCGTCAGGCGCTTTTGATGGCATCCCGCACGATTTCACTCTCGTCCGGCTTCATGCCGAACCACTGCTCCGCCTTGTTAGCCAGCACCGTCACGTACGGCACGCTGTATGACTGCTGGTAGAAATCCTTGGTAAAGCCGAAGCGCTGCGTCAGCATCACGATCACCGTGATGATCACCACGCCTCGCACCAATCCGAACACGCCGCCGAGCGCGCGATTGGCGGCGCCGAGCCCGGCCTTGCTGAGCAGGCTCGAGAGCAGGTTGCTGATCAACGCGCCGATGAATACCACGACGATGAAGATCAACACGAACGCCACCATCTTCTGCAACGCAACGCTGCTGATGGCGCCGGCCAGCCACGAACCGACCCGGGTACTGAACAAACCCGCCACGATCACGCCGCCGATCCAGAACACCAGCGACAGCGTTTCCTTGACCAGCCCGCGGAACACGCCCAGCAGGCACGAGATGCCGATGATGAGCAGTACCAGGATGTCAGCAGTAGCCATTTCTGATCCTTGTCTACTTCGGTTGCATCGGTTGGTTGGTGAACGGCTCGACGAAACACTTGCCCTGTTTGCAGGTGGCAAGCTTGCCTTGCAGGCCGACGGCTTCGTCCCTGGTCAATACCGGGCCCGCGAACACGACGAACATCTGGCCGTTGGGTGCGTTGAGCGGACGCAAATAACCTTTGAAGCCGGCGGCGACCAGTCGCGCCACCAACGCATCGGCATTTTTGCGTTCGGTGAAACTGGCCATGCGCACCACGTACGACAGCGGCAGTCCGCTGCTGTCGAGCTTCGGCGTGTTGCCGGCAGTGGCTGCGGCTTTCTTGTCCTTCGACATGATGTCGGCAACGGCAGCTTCCAGCGCATCCGGCTGGCTGCGGCCAGCAGCGGCGGGTTTCTTGTCGGCGACGGCGACCGGCGTGCTGCTGGCCTCGACGACCGGCAACGGCGGTGTCGCCGGTTTGGCAGTAGCGGGTTCGGGTTTGCTTTCGGTCGTCGTCGGCGGCGTCGGTGCCGGTTCCTGCGCTGGGGCCGGCAAGGTATCGGCAACGATGGCCGGGTGCGTCGGTTCCGCTACCGGCGCAGTGTCGAATTTGGGGACGGCTGGAATCTTTGTCGACAGCGGCGGCGATTTGATGCCTTCGCCGTCGAGTAACCATGGAACCAGGATGATGGCGAGGCAACCCAATACCAGGATGCCCACCAATCGTTGTCTCATGGCTTGATTCAAAGTAGCTCCAGCACTGCTGAAATCGTGAAAAACGAACCGGTTACGACCACTACGTTGGCAACTGCGTCCAAGGTCTGCGCGGCCTCGCTCGCGGCAGTGAAAGCAGCCACCGGATCGGCGTGGCAACTGACTGCCTGATAACCGGATCGACGAGCGTGATTATACAGGACGTCAGCCGGCGATCCGCGTTCGCCGCCGAGGCTGGCGGCGTAAATATGATGGACTTTTGGCGCCAGCAACTGCACGACGGTGGCGCTGTCCTTGTCGGCCAGCATGCCGAGTACCAGATGCACCTGTTTGCCTTGCAGCCTGGTCTGGATGTTATGGGCCAGGTTACGCGCCGCGTGCGGGTTGTGGGCCACGTCGAGGATGACGGTCAACCCGCGATATTGCTTGCGCTGGAAACGGCCGGCCAGTTCGGCGGTGGCAAGCCCCTGATCTATGGCCGCGCGCGGCAATTTCAAGCACAAGCTGTGCAGCGCTTGCAGCACACCGGCGGCATTGTCGAGCGGAAAGCCGTTGCACGGCAGGCCGGTCAGCTCGACCGGCTGGCCCTTGCGGTCCTGTCCATACCAGTCCCACCGTTCGCCGTGCTCGCGCCAGCCGAACTCGCGACCTTGTTGCAGCAACGGGATGCCGTTGCTGCCGGCGTAGTCGCGCACGCTGTCCGGCATGGCCACTTCGCCGTAGATGGCCGGACGTCCCGGCCGGAAGATGCCGGCCTTCTCGTAACCGATTTTTTCGCGGGTGTCGCCGAGCCAATCCATGTGATCGAGATCGACGTTGGTCAGGATCGATACGTCGGCATCGATGATGTTGACGGCATCGAGCCGGCCGCCGAGGCCGACTTCGAGAATGATGAAGTCGGGTTTGAGTTGCGCGAACAGCCACAGCGCGCCGAGCGTGCCGAATTCGAAATACGTCAGCGATATGTCGCCGCGCGCCCGCTCGACCGCGGCAAAGCCGTCGCACAATTCCTGATCGGTGGCGAGTCGGCCGTTGAGACCTACCCGTTCGTTGTAGATCAGCAGGTGCGGCGAGGTGTAGGTGACGGCTTGGTGGCCTGCCGCACGCAGTATTCCCGCCAGCATCGTCACCGACGAACCCTTGCCGTTGGTGCCGCCGACCGTGATGACTTTGGCGTTGCCGAAATCCAGCCTGAGGCGATCGGCAACCTGCCGCACACGACCCAAGCCCAGCTCGATCGTGCTCGGGTGCAGTTGTTCCAGATGGCTCAACCATCCGGCAAGAGTGGTGGGCTGTGCGGTGGCAGCACCCAAGCGTCAACGGCTCCTGAGCATGCCGCCACGCAGCGGCATCAGTTGGCCTTCATGGTATTGACCGTCGCCCATCAACTTGCCGATCAACGAACTGATGCGTTCGCGCAGGCAGTGGCGGTGGATGATCATGTCGATGGCGCCGTGATCGAGCAGGAACTCGGCGCGCTGGAAACCTTCCGGCAGTTTCTCGCGCACGGTCTGACGGATCACGTCCTGGCCGGCAAAGCCGATGTAGGCGCGCGGTTCGGCGATGTTGATGTCGCCCAGCATCGCCAGCGATGCCGACACGCCGCCGTAGACCGGATCCACCAGCACCGAGAAATACGGCAACCGCTGCTGTTTCATGCGTTCGAGCGCGGCGGAAGTCTTGGCCATCTGCATCAGCGAAACCAGCGCTTCCTGCATGCGGGCGCCGCCGCTGGTGGCGAAGCAGACCAATGGCAATTTCTTTTCCAGGCAGCGATTGACTGCCATCGTGAATTTTTCACCCACCACGGAGCCCATGGAGCCGCCGATGAAACCGAACTCGAACGCGGCGACGACGACGCCACAGCCATTGACGCGGCCCTCCTTCACCACCAGCGCATCTTTCTCACCGGTGCTCTTGCTGGCGGCCGCCAGGCGATCCTTGTACTTCTTCAGATCCTTGAATTTGAGAATGTCGGTCGGTTCGATGTCGGCACCGATTTCCTGCTGGCCGTCCGGATCGAGAAACAATTCGAGCCGGCGGCGCGCCGAGATGCGCAGATGATGATCGCACTTCGGACACACGTCCTGGTTGTCGCGCAGGTTGTCGCTGTACAGCACGGCGTCGCACTTCGGACACTTGCTCCACACGCCTTCCGGCACGCTGCGCGCGCGGTCCTTCGGCGCGGTCTTCATGATCCTCGGCAGGATCTTGTCTATCCACTTGGCCATGTCGTTATCAAGCTCCGCCTGTTCTTGTGTTTGTGAAGAAGGCCATGGTCAGCGGTCCATGGCCTTGCGCATGTCGGCGATCAACGCCGTTTGTTGCTGCAAGGCAGCAACGGTGTGATCGTCGCGGTCGGGCAGTTCGGCAATGCGGTTGATCAGTGCGCTGCCCACCACTACTGCGTCGGCCACCTTGGCGATGCGCGCGGCGCTGTCGGCATCGCGGATGCCGAAACCGACGCCGAGCGGCAGCTCGGTATGCTTGCGCAGGCGCGCCAGATTGCTGATCACCGAATCGATGTCGAGATGGCTGGCGCCGGTGACGCCTTTCAACGACACGTAGTAGACATAGCCACTGCTCTGGCGACAGATCGCTTCGATGCGTTTGTTGCTGCTGGTCGGCGCCACCAGGTAAATGGTTTCCAGTCCGGCCTTGCGCAGGATCGCATGCAAATCGTGCGATTCTTCCGGTGGCATATCGACCAGCAACACGCCATCGACACCGGCGGCAGCAGACGCATCGGCGAACTTCTGGTAACCCATGCACTCGACCGGATTCAGATAGCCCATCAGCACGATCGGCGTGCTCTGGTCGGTGGCGCGGAATTGTTTGACGACGTTGAGCACGTCGCGCAGTTTGGTGTGTTTGGCCAGCGAGCGCTCGATCGCACGCTGCACCACCGGGCCGTCGGACGACGGATCGCTGAAGGGAAATCCCAACTCGATCAGATCGGCACCGTTCTTCACCAACGCGTGCATCAGACCAAGTGTGGTAGCGATATTGGGATCGCCGGCAGTCAAATAAGGAATCAGCGCTTTCTTGTGCTGGCGCTTCAATCCGTCAAAACAGTTCTTGATACGACTCATGCATTTTCCGCAAAACTTCCCGATGGATTACAGCTTGATGTTGTCGATGGCGGCGACGGTGTGCAGATCTTTGTCACCACGGCCTGACAGGTTCACCACCATGATGTGGTCGGCTGGCAAGGTCGGCGCCAGTTTGAGTGCATGCGCCACCGCATGGCTCGATTCCAGTGCCGGAATGATGCCTTCGCTGCGCGTCAACGTGCGAAACGCGGCCAGCGCTTCGTCGTCGGTGGCAGCGGTGTATTCAGCGCGGTGCAGATCCTTCAGCCAACTGTGCTCGGGACCGACACCGGGATAGTCGAGACCGGCGGACACCGAGTGGGTTTCCAGGATCTGGCCGTCGTCGTCCTTCATCAGGTAGGTGCGATTGCCGTGCAGCACGCCGGGCGCACCGGCAGTGAGCGGGGCCGCATGCTTGCCAGTCTGCACGCCGAGACCACCGGCTTCGACGCCGATCATGCGCACTTGCTTGTCGTCGATGAACGGATAGAACAGGCCGATGGCGTTGGAACCACCGCCGACGCAGGCGATCAGCGTGTCGGGCAGGCGACCGAACTGCTGCATGCTCTGCTGTTTCACCTCGCGACCGATGACACTCTGGAAATCGCGTACCAGCATCGGATACGGATGCGGACCTGCGACGGTGCCGATGATGTAATAGGTATTGTCGACGTTGGTGGCCCAATCGCGCAGCGCTTCGTTCATCGCGTCTTTCAACGTGCGCGAGCCCGAGCTGACGCCGACCACGTTGGCGCCGAGCATCTTCATGCGGAACACGTTGGCGCTCTGGCGTTGAATGTCGTCAGTGCCCATGAATACGTGACACTCCAGACCCAGGCGCGCAGCGACGGTGGCAGTGGCGACGCCATGCTGGCCGGCGCCGGTTTCGGCGATGATGCGGGTCTTGCCCATCGCGCGCGCCAGCAGCGCCTGGCCAATGGTGTTGTTCACCTTGTGCGCGCCGGTGTGATTCAGGTCTTCGCGCTTGAGGAAGATGCGGGCGCCGCCGCATTTTTTGGTCAGCCGCTCGGCGAAATACAGCGGCGATGGCCGGCCGACATAATGGGCGAGGTCGTAATCGAATTCGGCCCAGAACGCCGGGTCGCGCTTTAGTTTGTCGTATTGACGATTCAACTCTTCCAGCGCCGGCATCAGCGTTTCGCCGACGAAGATGCCGCCGAACGGGCCGAAGTGGCCGTGCTCGTCAGGGAAATGATAGCTATGGTGCTGAATCACGTGCTCAGACACGTTGTACCTCACTGATGAAGCGCTTGATGAGTGCCGCGGATTTGATGCCGGGCGCGGTTTCGACGCCCGAGCTGACATCGACGGCCCACGGCCTTGCCGTTGTTATTGCTTCCGCCACGTTGTCGGGAGTAAGGCCGCCGGCGACTATGATACGGAATCCACCAGTTTCCGGCTTCACTCGCTGCCAGTCGAAGGTCTTGCCGGTACCGCCGAAGGCGTCGTTGTCCCACGCATCCAGCAGCAAGCCGCGAGCATCGTGGTATTGCTGCCCTGTTTGCAGAAGATCAACCTCGGGTTGCATGCGCAAAGCCTTGATAAACGGCCGCGTAAAACTTGCGCAAAACTGCGGACTTTCGTCGCCATGGAACTGCAGCAAATCCAACGGCACTTTGGCCAATACCGACTCCACATCCTCTCGCGAAGGATTGACGAACAACCCCACGGTGGTAACGAAGGATGGCGTGACAGCAACGATGGCCTTGGCCTGCCCGACACCGATTGCGCGCTTGCTGCCCGGGAAGAACACCATGCCGATGGCATCGGCACCCGCTTCCGCCGCCGACAGTGCATCCTCCACCCGCGTGATACCGCAAATCTTGACTCTGGTTCTGGTGCCTGGCTGCACAAATTCGACCCGAAAACTGGGAGCGGCGATTTTAAAGTATCTGGCGCCCAAGTAATACCCTTGGGGTGCCATGAAAAACAAAGACTTACGGAAGGCAGCGTGGGTTTGCGAGTGGCAAGCCGAAATGATCGGGATAACGCACCTGGATCAGGCTCAAGCCCTGCGCCGAGGCCGTGGGCGCAGCGCGGGTACGATCGCGCAAAGCCAACAGTTCGGCCGCCCATTCGACTGGCCGGTCGCCCTGCCCTATCTCCATCAAGGTGCCGACGATGTTGCGCACCATGTGCAACAGGAATGCATTGGCCTCGATTTCCACCGTCACGAGATCGCCCTTCCGTTGCACGCCAATTTCGGTGACGCAACGCATGGCCGTGCGCGACTGGCACCCGGCGGCGCGAAACGACGAGAAATCGTTTTCGCCCAACAGCGCCTGCGCCGCAATCTGCATGCGCTCCACATCCAGCGACTGGTAGTGATGGGTCAGGAAGTGGCTGTACATCGCCGGTCGCACCGGCGAATTGCAGATCAAATAGCTATAACGCCGGCTCAGTGCCGAGAACCTTGCATGAAATTCCGCAGGTACCGGTCGCGCCCAGCGCACGGCAATGGAGGCGGCAAGATTGGAGTTGGTGCCTTGCACCCAAGCCTTCAACGGCCGTGCCGCAGCGGTATCGAAATGTACCACTTGCCCACTGGCATGCACGCCGGCGTCAGTGCGACCTGCACAGAGTACAGTCACCGGATGATCGGCAACCTTCGACAGTGCCGCTTCCAGGCTTTCCTGCACGGTGTCGAAACGGGGATTGAGTTGGGTCTGCCAACCACTGTAGGCGCTGCCATCGTACTCGACGCCGAGAGCGATGCGGCCGGGTGGCAACGATTCATTCATGACGCGTCCCGTTTGACACGTAGCGTGTCAAGCGTTCAGGCATTCCGCCATTTCTGCTTGAGCCGCTTGGCTTCTTCGATCTGCGTCGCCTTGCCGCTGCCGATGACTTCATCGAGAATTTCGATGGCGCCGTCGAGATCGCCCATCGCTTCGTAGGCTACCGCAAGATCGAGGCGGGCGTCGTGCGTATCCATCGTACCGTCACCGCCGAGGTCTTCTGTATCACCTTCGTCTTCCGGCTTGATCGAATCCTCATCGAAGCTGAGCACTTCCAGCGCGTCGCCATTGTCGCTGGAGTCGGTCCCACCAGTTACCGCCACCTCGTCATCGAGCGACAATGCCGACGTATCGAAACTGATGGTTTCGGGTTTGTCGGCTGCGGTCGACTCATCGACGGTGTCGCCCGCCGTGTCTTCCAGGTTTGGTAGTGTGAACTCGAATACTTCCGGCTTTTCGTCCACGTGCGCGGTTTCCACTGCAACTTCCGCTACGGGTTCGGTAGTGAAGGCAAATGTTTCAGGAACCGCAGGCTCTGCCGGCACTTCCGCTTGCGGGAATGCTTCCGGTTGCACCGGCTCTGGCCCGGTTGGCTCCAGAGCCTGGTCCAGCAGTTTCGCTTCTTCCATCAAGGCGCCGGCTTCGGCAATGGCGGTATCCGTGGGCGGCAGTTGCGGCTCCACGGCCGGTATCTCAGTTTCCGTTACGGCGGAACCCGTCGTGTCTACTTCGTCAAAGGCACTTTGCAGATCCTTGAATTCGTTGCTCAGCCCCATTTCATCGAGCAGCTTGTCGGTATTCGATCGTTCCGCAGTTACCGGCGGGCCAGGAGGCTCGACAGCGGCAGTGGCAGCAACGGCCTCATCGGAAAAGGTGAATTGATCGTTGTCGTCCAAGCCATCGTCTTCATCATCTGCCACCGGTTTGTTGCGGCGAAACCGCGCGAACAGGGA
>DATJXP010000303.1:0-3462 GCA_035500035.1 Candidatus Acidiferrum sp.
GGTGACGTTCGCATCGACGAAAGTATCGAGCCCGGCATTGAGCGCGGCCACATCGGTCCCGGGCCGCAACAGCAGGAACCCGCCCACCAGGCTGCCGTTGCCCCACCAATTGGTGAACATAGGCTTGGCATCCGGCAAGGCCTGTTCGTCCAGCAAGCTGAAATTGGCGAACTGCAACCGTCCCTTGCCCGGCGGGACGCGATAGATCGCCGTCACTTCGTAATCGACATCGCCCACACCCGCCACTTGCAGCGTCAGCCGCTTGCCCAGCGCGGACTCGCCCTTGAACAGCTTGCCGGCTTCCGTCTCGTTCAGCGCGATGCGATTGGTCGCCGCCAGCGTATCGGCCAGATTGCCGGCCACCGTCTCGAAATCGAAGATGTCGATGAAGTCGCGATCGACCAGGTAAACGTTGCCCTGCACAGTGTCGTCGCCGATCCTGATCGCCTGGCCACGTGGCCATACCCGCGCCGCTTTCTCGATTCGATCCGGGAAATAGCGGCGCAGCGCCGGCAACGCCAGGCCGGAGGAACCGGCGCTGACGAAGGCGGTCGTCGCGGCGATCCGTATGGTGTTCAGCAAACGCACGGTGCGGTCGGCATTGCGCCACCGGCTTTCGTACGAATATTCGCCCTGCACGTACAGGCCTATCATGATGAACACGCACAACCCCACCGCCAACCCGGCTACGTTGATGATGGCGACGGTTTTTTGCTGCCGCAGGTTGCGCAGAAACACCATGAAGTAATTGGTCAGCATCGGCGCTTTCCTACTCGTACCGCAGCGCCAGCACCGGCTTGCGGCTGGCCGCCTTCGCCGCGGTGCCGCCGACCGTCGCCCACGCGATGCACAGCGCGATCAAACCGCTGCCGACGAACAGTAGCGGCGTCAAATCGACATGATGCGCAAAATTCTGCAACCAGCGGGTCATCGCATAATACGCCACCGGCCAGGCCAGCAGATTGGCCAGCAACACCAAGCGGCTGAAATGTTCGGTGAGCAGGTACACGATCTGCCACACGCCGCTGCCCATCACCTTGCGGATGCCGATCTCCTTGGTGCGTTCAGCGGTGTGGAATGCCGCCAGCGCAAACAAGCCGATGCCGGCGATGAACAACGACAGCGCGGAAAATACGTTCACCCACAGTTGCAGTTTGCGTTCATCGGCATACTGCGCGCGCTTGTCGTCCGCCAGCCAGCGCGGCTGCAAT
This sequence comes from Candidatus Acidiferrum sp., assembly GCA_035500035.1. GTDB lineage: Bacteria > Pseudomonadota > Gammaproteobacteria > Pseudomonadales > Pseudohongiellaceae > CAILUG01. The sequence goes on from DATJXP010000303.1 coordinate 1,212, forward strand.
GGTTGTTGCGGCAGCACGTCGTGCCAGACACCGGCGATGGCAGCCAGTGTCGCTTGCCGCTGCGTTTCAGGTTGCGGTGCCAGTTGCACCGTCAACTGGGTCCAACTGGCGATGCCCTTCCACTGCGGCGTAGTCGGCACCAGGAACACCATCGGCTTGACGGCGCTGCGCGCCGATTCGAAGCCGGCATCGCGCACGACGCCGACCACTTGCCCGCGGGTCAACTTGCCGGCGTGATAAATGCGGAATTCTTTGCCAACGGCCGTATCCGCACTCCAGCCGTATTGCGCTGCGGCGGTTGCGTTCAGCACCACGTTGCCAGGCGTGTCGGCATGCGCGGCATCGGGCAGTACCAGCGCATCGGCCGGGAACTGCGGCGACAAAAAACGTCCGCTGCGCAGCGGAATGTCGTACGTGGCGAAGAAATCGTAATCGACCAGCATGAACGGCAGGTAACGGCCGTTGGCATCGCCTTCGGCCCACACCGTGACGCTGTTGCCGTTGACTTCGTACGGCACCTGGTTGGAGGCCGTCACCGTGCGCACGCCCGGCAGGGCCAGCAGGCGTTGCTTCAACACGCCGGCTTCGGCGAACACGCCTTGCGTCGGCGAACCGCGCAGTACCAGCAGATTGCGTTCGTCGAAACCCTGATCGTAGTCCTGCATGAACGCGAGCTGGCGCTGCACGACCAAGCCGGCCACCAGCAATGCGATGGCAATGGCGAACTGCAACACGATGACACCGTTGCGAAAACCCTGCGCGGTACGACCGCGACGCACGGCGCCCTTCAGCAATGCCGTCGTACTGGTGGACGCCTGGTACAGCGCCGGATACAACCCGGCCAGCAATGCCACTGCCAACACCGCCGCGACGTGGCCGGCCCACAACCACAGGTTGGCGAACACCGACAACGCCAGCGCCTTGCCGGTCAGCGCATTGAACAGCGGCAACACCAGCTCGACCAGCGCCAATGCCAGCACGGCCGCCAACATGGCGAGCCAGATGCTCTCCGCCAGCAGTTGCAGCACCAGCACCGCGGTGCGTGCGCCCAGCACCTTGCGCAAGCCGACTTCCGCACTGCGCCGCGCCAGCGCTGCCAACGTCAGGTTCATGAAGTTGATGGCGGCAATCAGCAGGATGCACAGCGACGCCGCGGCGAACACGACCAGCCGGCCCGGCGTGCCCGGCGGTTTCAGTTCGAACGCCAAGGTCGAATGCAAATGAATGTCGGTCACCGGCATCAACGTCAACGCCTTGGTCTTGCTGGCGCCGGCTGCATAGTGATGATCGAGAAAATCCGGCAATTGCCGTTGCAGCGCCTGCGCGTCCGCGCCGGGCCGCAGCCGCAGGTAGGTATGGAAACCGGTGTAACTCCAACCGTCGAGCAACGCCGCCCGGCTTGGCACCAGGCTCTGCAGCGAGGCCAGTGCGCTGGCGCTCAAATGCGTGTCGGGCGGCAGATCGCGGATGACGCCGGTCACCGTGAGCGGCACGTCCTGTTCGAACTGCAGTAATTTGCCAAGCGGATCCCCGCTGCCGAAATATTTGCGCGCCAGCGTTTGCGTCAGCACGATGGAACCCGGCGCATTCAACGCGGTGGCGGCATCGCCGGCCAGCCAGTCGAAACGGAACAACGTCAGCAGCGAAGGATCGACGAAGCGCACGTTGTTTTCGTAGAAGGCAGTGTTGCCATAACGCAACAGGCCCGTCAGTGGCAGCAGCCGCGCCGTCGATTCAACCTCGCCGAAATCGGTTGGCAACAACGGCCCCACCAGCGGCGTGGTGGCGGCACTGCCCTTGCCGGCATCGCCCGGCGCCGTGCTCGATACGCGATACAGCCGTTCGCTGGCCGGTTGCCAACGATCGAAGCCCAACTCGTCTTGCAGATAAAGACCGATGACGAAGCAGCAAGCCAGCGCAATCGCGAGCCCCAGCAAGTTCACCGCCGTGAACAGCCACTGGCGCGTCAGCGGCCGCAGCGCCTTGAGCGCCAGTTGCCGCAGCATCATTCGTACCTCAACGCCAACACCGGCTTCGCGTTCGCCACCTTCAGCGTGTTTCCTGCCACCGTCGCCCACGCCACCAGCAACGTCAACAATCCCGCCACCGCGCACAGCAGCGGCAGCAGCACCACGTCGATGCGATAGGGAAACTGCTGCAACCACTGCAGCATCGTCCACAGCACCAGCGGCCACGCGACGACGTTGGCCAGCAGCACCGGCTTGGAGAACTGCCACAGCAGCAAGCGGAC
>DATJXP010000304.1:0-6878 GCA_035500035.1 Candidatus Acidiferrum sp.
AACGTCTCGATCTCAACTTGCTGGTAGTGCTCAACGCACTGCTGCGCGAACGCAGCGTTACGCGCGCGGCGGAAACTCTTAACCTCAGCCAGCCGGCGATGAGCGCGGCGTTGACCCGCTTGCGGACTTTCTTCAACGATCCGTTGCTGGTGCCGCACGGCAAGCGCATGTTGCCGACTTCGCTGGCGCAGGAGCTGGCGCCGCTGGTGGAAAAGTCGCTGACCGACATTGACGCGCTGATCACTTCTTCCACGGTATTCGATCCAGCCACTTCGAGACGCACCTTCCGCATCTGCACGTCGGACTACGTCACCGTGGTGTTGTTGCAGCCGTTGCTGGTGGCCTTGCAGCAGGAAGCGCCGGGGCTGCGGTTCGAGATCACGCCGGTGTCACCCGATATCTGGCCGCAGTTCGAACAGGGCAAGATCGACTGCCTGCTGACGCCGGAGCAATACACGTCCAACGAACATCCGCGCCAGTTGCTGTTCGACGAACGCCACGTGGTGGTGGGCTGGAAGCGCAATCCGTTGTTCAAGACCAAACTGACGGAAGAAGCCTTCTTCGCCCATGGCCAGGCCATCTTCATGCTGAACGACGCGCAGTCGTTCGCCGAACAGGAACTGGCCAAGCTCAATCGCGAGCGTCATATCGAGATCAAGTGCGGTTCGTTCCTGACGGTGCCGTGGCTGTTGCCGGAGACCAAACGGCTGGCGCTGATGCACGAACGCCTGGCGCTGCTGATGCTCGACAAACTGCCGCTGACGATGGCGCCGTTGCCGTTCCGGTTTCCGATCATGCGGGAAATGGTGCAATACCACGCGGCGCGCGCCAACGACAGCGGCCTGCAATGGCTGTTGAAGCGCATCCACGCCCAGGCCGCGAAACTGCGCCGGCGCAAAGGCTGATCCATACACTGGACGGATCGAAACCCATCCACACAATCTATTTCACCCGATCCCGTTGTTACTGCACGCTGGCACCTGAGACCAAAATCACGTCGCCCGTTCCAAGGGCGGGTTCGCTGCAGGGGGACGGGTGGACAAGCTCAACATACTCATCATCGGTGCCGGCATCGGCGGCCTGACTGCCGGCATCGCACTCGGCCGGCGTGGCCACCGCGTGGATATTGTCGAGAAGGAAGCGACCGGCGCCGTCTATGGCGTCGGCATCATCCAGCAATCCAACGTCGTGCGCGCCATGCACAGTCTCGGCATACTGCAGGACTATCTCGGCTCGGGTTTCGGCTTCGATCACGTCGATGTGTTCAGTCCTGGCGGCCAGCATCTCGCCAGCGTGCCGTCGCACAAACTGGTGCAGGACTGCCCTGCCAACGTCGGCATCTCCCGCATCGCGTTGCACGACATCCTCCAGCGCCGCGCACGGGAAGCCGGTGCGTCAATCCGCTTCGGTCTCACCGTCACTGACTTGCGCGACGATGCCACCGGCGTCGGCGTCAGCTTTACCGACGGCACCGAGGCGCGTTACGACATCGTGATCGGCGCCGACGGGCTGCACTCCGCCGTGCGCCAGTGGCTGTTTGCCGACGCGCCGCAGCCGCAATTCACCGGGCAAGGCGTGTGGCGCTACAACTTCAAGCGCCCGGCCGAGGTCGTCAGCCTGCACGCTTATGCCGGGCCGATCGGCATGGGACTGGTGCCGTTGTCGGACGAGTTGATGTACCTGTACATCACCACGCCGGAACCGGGTAATCCGCGTTATGCCACTGCCGGTCTTGCCGCCGCGATGCGCGACAAACTCAAACACGCACCGCCAGTGATCGCCACGCTGGCCGCGCAGATCACCGACGATGCCGCAGTGGTCTATCGGCCGCTGGCGTGGCTGCTGCTGCAACGTGCGTGGCACAAGGGTCGCATCGTGTTGCTCGGCGATGCCGTGCACGCGACCACGCCGCACCTCGGCCAGGGCGCTGGCATGGCCATCGAGGACGCCATCGTGCTGGCGGAAGAATTGTCACTGGCCGGCAATCCGGAACAGGCCTTTACCGTGTACCGCAATCGCCGCTTCGAGCGCTGCCGTTACATCGTCGAACATTCCAAGGCCATCGGCGACAGCCAGCTGGGCTTGCTGCCGCCGGTCGACCAGGCCAAGGCCACCGCCGACATGTTCCGCGTCGTGGCCGAACCGTTGTGATTTTTTTCAAGAGGTAATCTTCATGTCACGTGTCAGTGAAATCCGTTACGTCGGCTATGCCGTCCCCGACCTCGCCGCCGAGCGCGCCTTCTATGCCGGGCATTGGGGGCTCAAACCCGTCAACGAAGCCGACGGCATGGCGTACTTCGCCACCGAGGCCAGCGCCGAACTGTACGTGGTGCGGCTGCGCCAGGCACCACAGGCGCGCATCGACGTGATCGCCCTTGCCGCCGACACTCGCGCCGATGTCGATCAGCTACACCGCAAAGTGCAAGCGGCCGGTTGCCGCATCGTGTTTACGCCGCGTCCGCTGACTTCGTTCGGCGGCGGTTACGGCTTCCGCTTCTTCTCGCCTGACGGCCTGCCGTTCGAAATTTCCAGCGACGTGCAACACGGCAGCGGGCGCGCATTGAAACCGCGCGAAGCGCTGCCGGCACGCATCAGCCACATCGTGCTGCACTCGCCCGATCATCAGGCCGCTACCCGTTTCTTCATCGAAGTGCTGGGTTTCCGCCTCAGCGACTGGCTCGGCGATTTCATGTCGTTCCTGCGCTGCAACGAATGGCATCACCGCATCGCCATCCTGCCGGGGCCGCCCTGTCTCAATCATGTCGCCTACGACATGCCCAACCTCGACGAGATGATGCGCGGCATCGCCAAGCTGAAAAGCCAGGGCATCGACGTGCGCTGGGGTCCGGGCCGCCACACTGCCGGCAACAACACCTTCAGCTATTACGTCACGCCCAACGGCTGCACCGTGGAATACACCGCCGAACTGGAACGCATCGACGAAGCCACATGGCAACCCACCGTGTTTGCGCCGAGCCCGGCCATCATGGATCAGTGGGGCATCGGCGTCGGCGGACCCAAGACGATGCCGCCGCCGGCACCGGATGCCGGCCTGTTCCAGCCTGCGGAGGTATAGCAGCGTGGCACTGTTCCAGTATTTTCCCGACAACTACGTGTGGAACCTCGCCGTCAACATGGCGCTGGAAAGTGGCGGCCAGATCGGCGAGATCGAGGACATGTGCCGCCCGCTGAAAGAAGCTGCAGCACGCGGCGAAGATGCCGGTACGCCGCAGTTCCTTGCGCAGTGGGTCAAGATGGCGGACAAGCTGTCGGCGCTCGCCGCTGCCGACGAAGCCAGGGGCCGCTTGCTGTCGGCCTCGCGCAAACTGCAACGTGCCGCGCTGTACCTGCTGGTGGCCGAACGCATGCAAGGCGTCGGTCATGCGGGGCGCGAAGCCACCTATGCCCAGGCACAGCAAACGTTCCACCACGCAATAGACATCGGCCGCGAGAATGCCGAACGGGTCGAGATTCCGTATCAGGGCAAGGTGCTGCCGGCGTTGCTGACGCGGGCGCTGGGCGTCAACGGCAACATGCCTTGCGTGCTATATGTCAACGGTCTCGACAGCTGCAAGGAGCTGCTCTACTGGTCGTGGTTGCCGCATGCGCTGGCACGGCGCGGCATCGCCACGCTCAGCGTCGATCAGCCCGGCACCGGCGAAGCGTTGCGCTTGCAGGGACTGCCTGCCGTGCATGATTGCGAACACTGGGCCAGCGCTTGCGTCGATTGGCTGGTCAAGCGCAACGACATCGATGCCGGCCGCATCGGCATGGCCGGTATCTCGCTCGGCGGCTACTTCACGCCGCGCGCGATGGCGTTCGAGCCGCGTCTCGCCAGTGGCGCCGTATGGGGCGCCAATCACAATTGGGCCGAAGTGCAGCAGAAGCGATTGCAGCGCGAAGGCGAGCGGCCAGTGCCGCATTACTGGAATCATGTGCGCTGGGTATTCGGCGCCGCGAACCTGGACGATTTCTTCGCCAAGGCGGCCGGCATGCATCTCAACGGCATTCTCGATCGCATCCGCGTGCCGTTCCTCGTCACTCACGGCGAGAAGGACAGGCAAATCGCGCTCGAGTATGCGCACCAGACCTACGATCAACTGGTCAACAGCCCGCGTCGCGAACTGAAAATATTCACCGAGCGCGAAGGCGGCGTCGAACACGTCGGTGCCGACAACATGAGTTTCGCGCGCGATTACATCGCCGACTGGTTCGCCGACACGCTCGGCGGCAATGCCGCCGGCACCGCCATAGCCAACGGGAGATGAGCATGAAACCGTTCCGCCGCGTCGTTACCGGCCACGACTCGCAGGGCCGCGCCGTCATCCTTGAAGACGCACCACCGCCACGCGTGGTGCGCATCGGCGGCGACCGCGGTCCGCTGTTCTACGAAGTCTGGAACACGCGCGAAACGCCGGCCCGCATCGATGCCGCCTCGGGCGAACCCGCCGAGTCCGGCGTTCAGCTGGCGCCGCCGCAACATGGCACGCGTATCCGTGTACTCGACATTCCGCCGGAAGACGCCAGCTTCGGCGCGGTGACGCCGGAACAGGCCAAGGCACACTTTGCCGAAGTCGGCGCCGCCGCTGCATCGTCGCATCATGCCGGCGCGTCGCGGCATCCGTTCATGCATCGCACCGAAACCATCGACTACGGCATCATGCTGGAAGGCGAGCTCACCTTGATCATGGACGAAGGCGAAACGACTGTAAGGGCCGGCGACATCGTGATCCAGCGCGGCACCAACCACGGCTGGGCCAACCGTTCCGGCAAGCCGTGCCGCATCGCCTTCGTGCTGATCGACGGCAAGTACGACACGGAGCTGGCCCGGTGAAACTCGCCAGCGTCCACAACGGCAAACCCGATGGAGCGCTGGTGGTGGTGTCGCGCGATCTGCGCCATGTGGCCACCACCACCCACATCGCGCCAACGCTGCAGGAGGCGCTCGATCGCTGGGATGACGTAGTGCAACCGTTACAGGCGCTCTATGTTCAACTCAACGCCGACCAGGCAGCAAACGCCCAGCGTTATGACCAGCAGCGTTTTCTCGCCCCACTGCCGCGCGCGTGGCAATGGCTCGACGGCTCGGCGTTTCCGCAGCACGCGGTGTTGATGGCACAGGCGTTCAAGCATCCACCGATCGCAACCGAATTTCCGCTGATGTACCAGGGGTTGTCGCATCTCTTCTACGGCCCGACTGACGACATCCCGGTGGTGGCGGAAGCCGACGGCATCGACTTCGAAGGCGAGTTCGGCGTCATCACCGGCGCGGTGGCCATGGGCACGACTGCAACCGCGGCCGCGCAGCAGATCCGGCTCGTGGTGCAGATCAACGACTGGTCGCTGCGGCGTTATGCACCAATGGAAATGAAAACCGGCTTCGGCTGGATTCTCGCCAAGCCGGCGTGCAGCGTGGCACCGGTGGCAGTGACGCCGGATGAGCTTGGCGCTTGCTGGCAGCGCCAGCGCGTCACCGCCGAGCTGCAAGTGTGGCGCAATGGCGAACGCTTCGGCGCAGTGCCGGCCACGGAAATGGAAGTCGGCTTCGATGAGTTGATCGCCCACGCCGCTCGCACGCGACCGCTGTGTGCAGGGACTCTGATCGGCTCCGGCACCGTGTCGCACAGCGATTATCGCCGCACCGGCTCTTGCTGCATCAGCGAGCGCCGCGCCATCGAGATGATCGAGACCGGTGCCGCCATCACGCCGTTCCTGCGTTTCGGTGAGCGGATATCGATGCAGGCCATCGGCGATGACGCCGGTTTGCCGCTGTTCGGCGTGCTCGATCAGCGCGTGACGATGGCACAGGCGCCAGTGGTCCCATAAAGCCCATGGATGCAAAACGATCAATACTTTGAATTCGCCCGCCTCGGTGGGCCGTGATGGAATGCAGGCAGTTGCGAGGTTAAACCAGATGAAACACACCCTGCTGCGGATCGGAATGTTGTGTTGGCTGTTGCTGGCGGCGCCTGCGCTGCAGGCCCATCATTCCGTGATCGAGTTCGATTATACGCACGCCTATGCCGTCACCGGCAAGGTAAAGGAATTGCAATGGACCAACCCGCACTCGTGGGTGCAGGTGCTGGTGCCCGATGCTGCCGGCAAGGAAGTGGAGTTCGGTTTCGAAATGGGCGCCCCGGTGTTCAACATCCGCCTCGGCTGGCGCAAGGACAGCGTGATGCCCGGCGACGCGGTGACCGTGGTGTACTGCCCGTCCAAGAACGGCAGCCCGCGCGGCACGCTGATGTACATCAAACTGCCGTCCGGCGAAGTGTTGTCCGGCGTGGCGCCGCGCATCTATAGCGGACCGTCGGTGGAAGACATGTCCAAGGTGCCGCCACCGCCGCTGCTCGGCAAGCAATGAGGTGCCGATGATGAAGTCAGTTCTGATGAGTGTGGCCTTGCTGTCTTGCGCAGCGCAGGCCGCCGACTTTACCCACGAAGACCTCAACGGCGTGTGGCTGGTCAAGCAACCGGTAACGGCGCTGCGCACTACCGACGGCAAGCAACCACCACTGCTGCCGGCCGCCAAGACCCTTTACGAGCAGCATCAACACGCACGCGCGAGTGGCGACACTTCGTTCGACCGTGCCACCTGGTGCGCCGCCGTGGGCGTGCCGCGCCTGCTGCTGGAAGCGCATCCGTTCGAGATCATGGTGGACCGCCGTCAGGTCGGCTTTTTCTTCGAGTGGAACCGTTGGGTGCGGCTGGTGGACATGAGTGGCGCCGAACTGGAACTGTTCTACCCGGTGTCGCTCGGCGTTCCCAGCGGCCACTGGGAAAATGGCAACACCCTCGTTGTGCAGACCAGGGGCATGATGCATGAGAACATCATGGACCGTGCCGGCCTGCCGCACAGTGACGACCTGGTGATGACC
>DATJXP010000305.1:0-3027 GCA_035500035.1 Candidatus Acidiferrum sp.
TGCCGGCAGCCAGCCGCAAATGCTCAGTTTCGAAAGCGGCGCGCTGCAGATCGACGAAACCCAGCGCCGCGTACAGCTCAACGGTGAAGTGGTGTCGTTGACGCGCAAGGAATGGGCGGTACTGTTGCATCTGGTACAAGCCAATGGCGGCCTCGTTACGCAAACCAACCTGTTGCAGCAGATTTGGGGCGCCACCCATCTCGACGACACCCAGTACCTGCGCAACGTGATCCAGAAGTTGCGGCAAAAACTTCTGGATGACGCCGCTCATCCGCGCTTCATCGAGACCGAGCCCGGCGTCGGCTATCGCTTCATTCCCGGTCAAGCCCGGGGCTGAAGCGGCCTCAGCATGCAGCCCATCGCCTATATCAAGAGTCCGTATCGCCAGAAGTTTGCCGTACCGCGCCAACCCAACCTGGTGCAGCAGGCCATTGGCGACATCTGCTTCATCGGCGATTGCGCCGATGCCAATTGCCTGCGCGGCCTCGAGGGTTTTTCCCATGTCTGGCTGCTGTTCCTGTTTCACGAAGTACAGGACAAAGCGTGGTCGGCCACCGTCACTCCGCCACGCCTCGGTGGCAGCGAGCGAGTCGGCGTATTCGCTTCGCGCTCGCCGTTCCGACCCAATTCGATCGGGCTGTCGGCGGTCGAAATCGTTGGCGTACTGCAGCAAGGCAAGGACCTGCGGCTGCGGGTACGCGGCATCGACCTGATCGATGGCACTCCTATCCTGGATATCAAACCCTATGTGCCCTACGCCGATGCCATGCCTGAGGCCAAAGGTGGTTTTGCACCCACGGCGCCGGGCGCTGACAGCGGTTCCAGTGTTACTGTAAATTTCAGTAATAATTCATTGAATCAAATAGAAAATATAAATTTTAAATTGTGCGATCTACGAGCTTTCATTACTGAGGTGCTGAGCCAGGATCCGCGGCCTGCCCAGCACGTGCGCAAAGGTGAAACCCGCGAGTACGGCATGTTCCTGTATGACTACAACGTGCGTTGGCGTGCAACCGATACCGCCATGGAAGTATTGAGCGTCGAGCCAATAATCACTGGCCAGGAGCCACCTGCTTGGAGTTGATCCATCTCAGCGGAGAATTGCTGGCGTTATTGTTCGTGGTCGCGGTCGTGGCAGGCTGCCTCGACACACTGGTCGGCGGTGGTGGCCTGATCTGCCTGCCGGCGTTGGTCATGGTGGGCCTGCCGCCTTTGTATGCGCTTGGCACCAACAAGCTGCAAGGCACCATGGGTACCGCCACCGCCAGTTTCATGATGTTGAAACACGGCAAAGTAACCTGGTCTGACGCCAGAGTGCTGATGCTGTGGGCCTTTGCCGGATCGGCGCTGGGATCGATCGTCGTGCAATTTCTCGATGTCACTCAGCTGCGGGTTGCCATTCCGCTGGTGCTGGTTGTCGTCGCCGGTTATTTCCTGTTGTCGGGCTGGCTTGCCGAACACCTGCCACCTGTGCGCCTCGCTCCAGGCTACTACCAACGGACAGTAGTACCGGCGATTGGCTTTTACGATGGCATGTTCGGCCCTGGCACCGGTTCGTTCTTCTCGATGTCGGCCGTGGCGTTGCGGGGGCTACCTGTGCTCGCTGCCACGGCCCTGGCCAAGACACTGAATTTCGCTACCAACTTTGCTTCGCTGCTGGTGTTCGTGGTTTCCGGCCACTTCGTGTGGCAGGCCGGTCTGGTGATGATGGCTGGGCAAATGATCGGCGCGTTTATCGGCTCGCATATTCTCTTCAGAATCAATCCATTGCTGCTCAAAGCTCTGATCGTATTGATCTGCCTGGCCATGCTGGGCCGCTATTTCATCACCGGCTGAAATCTGACCTGTCTTCCATCGGCAGGTCGGTGTCAGTCGCCAATTGTTGGCTGCCCATGCTCAACATTTAAAATAATTTACTTTAGATTTATATCATAACCAATTGTTTTTATTTATATATAAATTTTGGCATACGGCTTGCCCTGACAAAAGACAACGGAATGTCGGCCATTGACGTCATATCCGTCAACCAATCGCAGCCAAGGAGCATGTCCATGTTCAAATCATCACTGTCACGCCCGTTTACCATCGCCGTCAGCGCCCTGTTGCTGCCACTCAGCATTACCCTGGCGCATACCGAGCCAAAGGCCATCAAGGAGTACAAGTTCGATCTCAACGGTATCAGCGACATCGCGATCCATGGCGGGGTTGGTTCGATCAACGTCATCCACACCGACGCCAAACAAGCCTCGGTCGTGCTGGAGATCACCCAGAAAAACCATCACTGGTGGAAAAGTGACATTGACCTGGACTCAGTGGAACTGCATGACCGCCGCAGCAGTGGCCGGCTGACGCTGCGCCAGACCGACGAAGATATCAACATCGAGTGGACCGTCGAACTTCCTTCGATCGCGCAGACTTCGATCGAATTAGGCGTCGGCAGCATAGACGCCGAAATCGCCGACAGCGACGTGCATGTGAATCTCGGCGTCGGCGAAGTCAAACTGCGCATGCCGGAACAAAGTGCGGGCGACATTCGTCTCAATACCGGCGTCGGTGACGCCAAACTGCTCGGGGGCGAAATCACGCGGCATAAGCGCGAGATGATCTCGCAGAAAATCAGCGGTCACGGCAAAGGCAGCAAGGACATTGACGTCACCGTCGGCGTCGGCGACATCCGCGTCACCCTGGAGCCTTTGCGCCATTGAATACGAAGGACTTGTTTACGCGTTACGCAGTTTGCGTACTAACTGCTCCGCCGTGCGCCATGCCAGAGCTTGTATCGTCTGCGTCGGGTTGCGCGCACCGGCGGTGCCCATGACCGAGCCGCCGATGATGCCGAGATTCTGGCAGTCGTGAACGAAACCGAACGCATCGGTGACGGAAGTAGCCGGATCGAGCCCCATGCGCGTGCCGCCATGGGCATGTGTCGATAACACTGGCCCGCTACCGCCCTGCCCGCCGATGACTTCGACCGCGCCTGCGGCACGAAACCATTCGATCATCTTGCCGGAGGCAAATGCGGCCGCT
>DATJXP010000306.1:0-7204 GCA_035500035.1 Candidatus Acidiferrum sp.
ACCTTGCGTGATGACAAGACAGTCTTGGGCAACGAAGGGCATAACATCCTTATCAATGAGGCCGCAGCTGTACGGTTCGGTTACACGCCGCAGCAGGCTATCGGAAAGACGCTCGTATTCAGCGGCAATCATGTGAACGTCGTTGGTGTGGTGGGGGATGTAAAAATGGAAGGAGCCAGGGAACCCGTAAAACCCACAGTTTATTTCAACGACCCGGCTAGCACCTGGGTGATTTCGGTTCGCCTCGATGGGCAAGATGTTCCGGGGGCGCTCGACTTTATCGACAAAACTTCACACGCTTTCTCGCCGGGCACTTTTTTTCCGCGATATTTCCTCAGCGACAGGTTCGGATCCTTTTACCAGAACGATGAAAAGCAAGGCACTTTGTTCGGCATCTGTGTCGCCGTTGCGATAGTGATTGCCTGCCTCGGTCTATTCGGCATTGCTGCCTTTACTACCCAGCGGCGAACGAAGGAGATCGGCATCCGCAAAGTGTATGGTGCGCGAACGCAAGACGTGGTGCGGCTACTGCTGTGGCAGTTCTCCATCCCGGTGCTGATCGCCAACGCGATCGCATGGCCGGTTGCGTACTACTATTTGCATGATTGGCTGCAAGGCTTCGCGTTCCGGCTCTCGCTCAATCCCGTTTATTTTCTGGCCGGGGGCGCTGCGGCGCTGGGGATCGCCTGGATCACCGTGCTCGGACACGCCATGCACGTCGCCCGCGAGCGGCCCATTCTTGCGCTGCGCCACGAGTAAAGAAACAGCTGTTACAACCACATTCCCTCTGCAATTGTTTGGCAATGTCCTCCACTGCCAAGCTGGCAAACCGGATTTTGCAGTAACGGTTCACGCACTTCCTAAAACCGTTCAGCGGAGAATTACATGAAGAAAAACGCTCTCGCCCCGTTATTGTTGTCGTTGTTGTCATTGCTGCCCTGCTTCGCTTTAGCCCAGACACCCGACACCGCCACGGTGAAAGCGCTGTGGGAAAGCAACACCATTTTCTGCAAGAACTGCCACGGCAAAACCGGCGAAGGTGCCTTCGGTCCCGATCTGGCCGGGCGCGGTTTGTCGGCGGCGCAGTTCCAGCGCGCGGTGCGCAAGCCATGGGGAGTTATGCCGGCGTTTGCCGAGGAGCAGATCAGCGATGCCGAACTCACTGCGTTGGCCGCGTATTTCGCCAGTTTGCCGAAGCCGGCGGAACCCGGGCCGTGGCTGACACCGGTCAACCCGGACAAGCCGCATGCACAACAACTGTTCGCTTCTCTCGGTTGCGGCCAGTGTCATGGCCCGGTGCCGCCGCCCAACTTCGATGGACAGGTCCATGAGTTCGAATTGCTGAAACGGCTGGTCTACACCCACACTGCCGAAATGCCGAAACTCGAGCCGCTGAAGCCGGGCGGGCGCTATGCGATGGGCAACTTCAATCCGCTGCGGCTGTCGGAAGCGCAGTTGAAGGAGCTGTTCGATTGGGCGACGGCACCGCGCAACAACAAGTAGGCGCCAACGTCGCTGTTACTTGGCGAACGCCATGCCGATGCTGACCACGTTGCCGATGCCGCGCACCGACTTGATGTGCGCCTTCACCTGCATCGCGCGGCCGTCTTCCGGATGTTCGAAATCGACGTACACGCAGTCGTCGCGTTTGTAGAGCTGCTGGTCGGGCCCGGTCAGCTCGACGCGACAACCGCCTGACGACAAGTCCACCAGTGTGCCGGCCACCGGGTCGATGCCGGGTTCCTGCATCAGCCGGGCCGGCTGGAACACCAGCACGCGTTTTTCGTTGCGCAGTTCGTGTACCTGCACCGTGGGCGGAAACGCGATGAACAGCAGTTGGTCCGGCGCTCGCATCCTGGCGACCACGTGCGAGCGGAAACCCAGCGCTTCGCCGGTGGTGCGTTCGCAAATGGTGCGAACGATCAGTTCCTGGTTGTCCTGCAGGCGGTCGCGCAGATCGCCGTGTTTGGTGATGCTCGGCAAGTCGGTGATCAGATAGCGCCCTTCCTTCATGCCGAGCAACGGCCCCTGAAAACGGATTTTGCCGACATCCTGCACCTCGATGTCGAGCATCTGGCCCAGCGCAAACTTGCGGGCGATGACTTCCTTGAGTAGCGGTTCAAAGGCTCCCACAAACTATTCTCCACAATACAACCGGGATCACTGGCGTTAACGACAGCTTGCGGCGGGAGCTTGAGGATTTTTTTTCTGGCGGCTAGCGGTCCAGCACTTCCCGCACTTTCTGCGCCAGCGTTTGCCGGCGGAAAGGTTTTTGCAGCAGGTGGACGCCGAGCGGAATGCCGGACTGTTCCGACAGCGAGTTATGGGCATAACCCGACATGTAGAGCGCCTTGATGCCCGGCATCTGTTGCTGCGCGGCTTGTGCGATGTCGGGGCCGTGCATGCCGTTGGGCAGCACCACGTCGGTCAGCAGAAGGTCGATGCGGCTGCCGCGCTGCAACTGCGCCAGTGCCGACGGGCCATCGACGGCTTCTATCGTGCGGTAGCCGAGCCCTTGCAGCCAGTTCAGCACCAGTTGGCGCACTTCCTCGTTGTCTTCGACCACCAGCACGGTTTCACCGGCGCGGGCACCCGGTAGCTCGCTGCTGACGGCATCGGGTTCGCGCCTGGCTTCGCTGTCGGCGGCGGCAGGCAGCAGCAGCGTAACGCAAGTGCCGACGCCCACCGCGCTCTCGATGCCGAAATGACCGCCGGTCTGCCGCACGAAACCATAGACCATCGGCAGACCGAGCCCGCTGCCGGCGCCTTCGGGCTTGGTGGTGAAGAACGGTTCCAGCACGCGCTCCAGTTGATCGGCCGGAATGCCGTTGCCGGTGTCCTTTACCTGCAAGCGCACGTAGCGGCCGGGCTTGAGTCCGTCGTCGAGCAGCGCGGAATCGGCGTCGAGCGTGACGTTGCGGGCCGTCAGCGTCAGCTTGCCGCCCTTCGGCATCGCATCGCGTGCGTTGAGCGCCAGGTTGAGTATGGCGTCCTGCAAGCGCGAGGCATCGGCATGCACGGACCACAGGCCGCCTTCGATTTCGAGATCGATGCTGACGCTTTCTTCCAGCGAGCGTTCCAGCATGCGCGCTTCGTTCACCAGCAAGCCGGCGACGTCGATGTTGCTCGGCGCCAGCGATTGCCGACGCGCGTACGACAGCAGGCTCTGCGTCAGCGAGGCGCCGCGCATGCCGGCATCGTAGGCATGCTGGGCAAACTGCTGTTCGCGCGGGCCGGTGAGCGAGCCGGTCAGCAATTCGAGATTGCCCAGCACCACGGCGAGGATGTTGTTGAAGTCGTGCGCGATGCCGGCGGTCAGTTGACCGACGGCTTCCATCTTCTGCGATTGCCGCAGCTGCGCTTCCATGCGGGTGCGGTCGGTGATGTCGTTGGCGATGCCCAGCACGCCGAGCAGCACGCCGCTCGGCAGCCGCACCGCGATTTTCGACGTGAGGTACAGTCGTTTGCCCTTGGTGAAAGTATCGACCAATTCCTCGTTGCTCATGGTGCCGGTGCCGGCAAGCGCGCGCTGATCGTAGCGACGGAACGAATCCGCGAGTTCGCGGCTGAACAGGTCGTAGTCGGTCTTGCCCACCAAGTCGGCCGGATCGAGCCCGCAGATGTCCTTGAACGCGTTGTTGCTGGACAGGTAGCGGCCGTCGGCATCCTTCAGCCACACCGGGTCCGGTAATGATTCCAGCAGGCTTTGCGCCCACGACCGCTGATGTGCCAGTTCCAGGTATGGCGCGGTGACGCCGGCAGTGAACAGCGCCTGATACACCAGGTAGTACGCCGCCAGTTTGTAGATATGCCCGGCCAGGTTATACAGGCCGGTCAGCTGCGTGTAGTAGGTAAAGAACACTTCGGACAGCACCATGGCCCAGGCCGCGGCAGCCAGCAACGCATCGCGTTGGTCGCCGGTTTGCGTGACACGTCGCGCCAGCAGCAGCGACGACACCACGTACAGCAGGATCAGCAGGTACTCGGTGAACGACTTCAGCGAGGCGGTTCCGGATGCCGGCGCATAAAACGGCGCCAGCCACGCCGGTTGCTGCATGCCCAACCACAACCCCAAAGCACACAGCGCAAGCGCTGCCGCGAGCAGCCAGCGGTACATGGTGATGCTGCTGCGTCCGACCGGCAGGAACAGCGCGAACAGCATCGACGCCAGCACGTAGCGCGCATACAGGCGAAAGAAGATGGCGACGCTGGTTTTGGTCGAAAAGAAATTGGACATGCCGGGATAGGCCATCGTGTGGCCGAGATCGCCGAGGCCGACCGCGAGGAACCCGCAGCCGAGCATGACGATGTGCCAGTCGAGCCGCGACTTGGGCAGGCTGCTGACCAGCAGGAACACCATCATCGCCACGCCGATCGACAGCAGTTCGAACAGGTTGTGCAACGAGAGATAGTCGGCAACGCTGGCGAACAACGCCACGTCCTGGTTCATCAGCATGACGCCCATCAACAGCGTCAGTACGATGCTCCATACCATGGGAGCGCTCAGGCGGCGCTCGGTCAAGAACGCCAATGCGGAACGATTGGGCAAAGATGACGAGGCCATAGGCAAGCGTCCGGGCTTGTGCCATGAATTGCGCGGGTAAAGGATAACAATGATAACGACCCCTGCCCCGTTTTTTGTAGCTGTTGTTCAACCGCAAAGCAAAAGGCCCGCGATGCGGGCCTTTTTTGTTCCACAAAGCCGGGGTTATACGACGCTCATCACGTAGTGGCTGTCCATGTACTCGCGGATCTTCCACACCAGGCCGTCCTTCACCTCGATGACCCAGCAGTACTGGTTGTTGTAGAAGTTGCCGTTGCGCAATTTGCCCTGGCCGCGCGATTCGACACAGACGACATCGCCCTTGGCGAAGATGTTGTCGATGGTGGTTTTCGGGTCGCCGTCTTCGAAGATGCCGCGCACGGGGGCGAGGAATTCATCGACGATGACGTCGCGCGGCGCATGCACGCCGGCGCCGGGCACGCCCTTGACCATCGGCGTCCAGCTGGCGTCGGGGTGCAGCGTCTTGCGGATGTTTTCCAGGTGGCCGGTGCTGAGCACTTCAAAGAAAGTGCGGACCAGTTTTTCGTTGTGTTCGGCGGTGGACATTGGTTACTCCTGTCTGGTTCAGTTGGCCGTCACCCCCGCGAACGCGGGGATGACGCATTCATGCTTTAAGTTTGTTGGGCGCGGTTTCGGTGAGAAACAGGCTGAGGATGCCGCCGATCAACGCGCACACCATCATCACTTCCATGTGGGCGATCAGGCCGTGCGAATCGGCCAGCGCGCCGGAGATCGTGGGCGACAGCACGCCACCGACGATTTCGCCAGCGCCGACCACGAGCCCCATCGACGAGGCGGCCAAGGCTCTCGGTACCGTCTCGGACGGAATCACACCCATGAACACCGCGAACGAGCCGGATGCGCTCCAGCCGATCAGCATCAGCACGCTGAGCAACCACAGCGGACCGTCGAAGTGCACGGCGGCGATCGGTGTCAGCAGACCGATGAAGGTGAAGATGATCATGGTCGGCTTGCGGCCGATGCGATCGGAAATCCACGGCACGATGAAGCCGCACACCATCGTTGCTATTCCCATCGGCGCGATCACCTGGCCGGCGACGTCCGGCGTCATGCCGCGTGCGGCGGTGAAATACACCGGCAGGAAGATGAGACCCACGAGATACCACGAGATCATGAACACGGCGATGCCGGAGCACACCACGATGTTGCGCTGCTTGAACATCTCCAGCATGCCTGGTTTGGCAGTTGCCGGCTCGTTGGCTGCCAGGGCGATCGCCTTCGGTTCGCGCACGAACAGCCAGATCAGCGCCGCGCAGATCAACCCGGGCGCCGCGCTCAGATAGAACGCCGTGCGCCAGCCGTAGTTGTCGGCCAGCCACGGCAATACCAGCGGCGCCACGGTGGTGCCGAGCAAGGACGCGAAGAAGTTCTGCATCAAACCGGCGTTGACGCCGCGGCGCGACGGCGACGATTCGACGTTCATGATGGCGAAGCAGATCGGCAGGAACGGCCCTTCCGACAAGCCCATCACCACGCGCGACAGCAGCAACAACATGAAGGTGCCGGCAATGCCGGACAGCGCCGAACACAGCGAGAACACGAGCACCGACAGCAGCAGGAACGGCTTGCGCACGCCGCTTTTGTCGGACATGGCGCCGATGGCGTACGCCGAAATCGCCCATGCCAGCGACAGCCCGGAGCCGAGCATGCCGAGCTGGGTCTGGTCGAGTTTGAGGTCCGGAATGATGTACGGCGCCAGATTGCCGATGGCATTGCGGTCGAAGAACACGATGCCGAAGGTAAAGCCGAGCAGCAACAGCAGCCCGTTTTCGTAGGTAAAGAGTTTGCTTTTGTTATTCGCTTCCATCGTCCCCTCTCACGCACTTGTTATTGTGGGGACGTTTTTACCTTGGAACCGCAGGAAGGGGCAATCACTCGATGTTCAATCGATAAACGACACCGTGCGCACTTCCATGCTCTGGCGCGGCGGCGCGTCGGCCGGGGTTTCCGGATCGTTGAAGGCGGTGTGGCCAGTCCATTGCGGCACGTGTGGGTCGGAGTCGTACAGCTTGAACGCGAACATCTCGTCCGGCCGCATCTGCTTGACGTAGTACCAGCGGTGGTTGGGGTTGTAGTTGAGGTTGAAGCCGAACAGCGGCGGGCGCGTGGGGTCGTCGAGGCCGCCGCGGATTTCGCTGTCGTTCATGTCGTCGGGTGACACCGACGACGCATCGCACAGCGCCAGCGGCGTGCGATATACGGTGGTGATCGGCCGCCAGAAATTCATCAGCACCATGCGCTTTTTCAACCACGGTTCGGCGGCTTGGTCGCCCATCGCGCGGCGTACCTGGTCTTCGACGGTGACGCGGCCGTAATCGACATGGGCGCCGAACGCCGGCAAGCGGCCCTGGTTCATCTTCGGGTCGTCACTGCGGGCGACCGGGCCGAACGCGATCGCGTGCACGGCGCCGTTGAGTTTCTTCGCCAGTTCTATCACTTCCGGGTAGAGCACTTGTTCGATTTGCTGCTGATCGAAGAAGTTCTTCACCTTGGTGACATGGTTCAGCAGGCAGAAACCATTGCGCGCGATGCTCATCTGCTGCTGCAGCGGCCGCATGTCGGTCAGCGTCATGTCGTGATCGTCGGCCGGCCAGTACGACTTGTCGCGGTCGGCGGGAT
>DATJXP010000307.1:0-18912 GCA_035500035.1 Candidatus Acidiferrum sp.
TGTTCCCCGATTTCGACAGCACGCTGCGCGATGCTTTCCGCAAGGAGATCGAGTTGTTCTTTGGCAGCGTGATCAAGGAGGACCACAACATCCTCGATCTGCTGACGGCCGACTACACCTTCGTCAACGAACGCCTGGCCCGCCACTACGGTATCCCCGATGTTTACGGTGAGCAGTTCCGCCGTGTCAAACTCGGTCCTGATCAAGACATGCGTCGTGGTTTGCTCGGCAAGGGCGCGCTGCTGGTCGTCACCTCCGAAGCGGCACGCACGTCCCCGGTCAAACGCGGCAAGTGGTTCCTGGAAACCTTCTTCGGCGTCAGCCCGCCGGATCCGCCGCCGGGCGTGGAGATCAAACTGGACCAGAAGCCGGGCGAGAAACCGAGAACGCTGCGTGACAGGCTGGAGCAACACCATACCAACCCGACCTGCGCCACCTGCCACAAGATGTTCGAGCCGATGGGCTTCGCGCTGGAAAACTTCGACGCCGTCGGCGCCTGGCGCTTGCAGGAAGTCGGCAATCCGATCGATTCCAAGGGCATCATCACCGACGGTACCGTGATCGATGGCATCAAGGGTTTGCGTGATTTGACGGTGAAGAAGAGCGACTTGTTCGCACGCACCTTCACCCAGAAACTTCTGACCTACGCCATCGGCCGCGGCGTGGAAGACGAAGACATGCCGCTGGTGCGCTCGATCGCGCGCGATGCGGCGAAAGACAACTACCGGTTCTCGGCGCTGTTGATGGGTGTCATCCAGAGCCCGGCGTTTACGATGAACCAGAAATCCAACCTGGCCATGAAGGAGTAACGCTATGTTTATTTCCAAAAAACATATCGCACGACGTTCCTTTCTGCGCGGCGCCGGAGTGGCGCTGGGTCTACCGCTGCTGGATGCAATGATCCCCGCCGCCACCGCGTTGGCGAAGACGGCCGCCGTGCCGCCACCGCGCTTCTGGGGCGGTTTCGTGCCCCATGGCGCCGCTCCCGGTTACTGGGTGCCGGAAAAGCCGGGCGCGCTGCCGGCCGAGTTGCCGTTCATCTGGAAACCACTGGAATCGGTGCGCAATCGCTTGACGGTGATGAGCGGCCTGCACTCCACTTCATCCGAGCCGCCTCCGGGCGAAACCGGTGCCGACCACTGGGTTGCCGCCGCGTTCCTGTGCGCGCAGAAACCGCGCAAAACCGCCGGCGCCGACGTGTATGCCGGCCAGACCATCGATCAGATCATCGCGGAAAAATACGGCCGCGAAACCTTGCTGCCGTCGATGGAAATCTCGGTGGAAGATCCGGGTTCGGGCTCGAGCAACTGCGGCGAAGGCTACAGCTGCGTTTACACCAACACGATCGCCTGGGCTTCGCCCACCACGCCGTTGCCGATGGAGTTGAATCCGCAAGTGGTGTTCGAACGCATGTTCGGCAGCGGCAGCACCGTCGAGCAGCGCGTGGAGCGCCGCGAGCGCAACCAGAGCATTCTCGATTCGATCACCGGCAAGATTGCCAGCATGCGCAAGGAAATCAGCGTACCCGACCGTACCCGCCTCGATGCGTTCACCGACAACGTGCGCGAAATCGAGCGTCGCTTGCAGATTGCCGCGCACGCCACCACGGCGGCGCCGGAAGGTTTCGCGGTACCGCCTGGCATTCCGCAGTCGTTCGATGAACACATCAAGCTGATGTTCGATCTGATGACGCTGGCCTGGCAGGCCGACATCACCCGCGTCGGTACAATGCTGTTTGCGCGCGATCTGACCGGCCGCGTCTATCCGGAAAGCGAATCGCCGACCGCCGGCTTCCACGGCGCGTCGCATCATGGCGAGGATCCGGCACTGATCAACCAGTTGTCGAAGATCAACCAGTATCACGTCAAGATGGTGGCGTACTTCGCCGACAAGCTGGCCAAGACCGAAGACGGCGATGGCTCGTTGCTCGATCATTCGCTGCTGCTGTACGGCAGCAACATGGGCAACCCCAACCAGCACGTGCACTACGACGTGCCGCACATCCTGATCGGCGGCAACAACGGCAAGATGAAGGGCAATCGCCACCTGGCCTATCCGACCAAGACGGTACCGACCGGCAACCTGCTGTTGAGCCTGCTGGACCAGTACGACATCCACTTGGACAAGTTCGGCGACAGCAAGGGCCGTCTCGACAACCTGGTCTGACAGAAAGTGAATTTCCGTATGCGCAAGCTTGCAACAAAACTTGTCCCGCTCGTGCTGGCTGCTGCCATCAGCAATGTCGTGATCGCGCAGTCCGAAGTGGCCGATGCGGCGATGAAGCGCGATACCGCAACCGTGCAGAAGCTGCTGAAAGGCGGGGCCGACGTGAATGCCGGCCAGGCCGACGGCGCCACCGCGCTGCAGTGGGCCGCCTATAACGGCGATGCCAAACTGGCCGAATTGTTGTTGAAGGCCGGTGCCAAGCCGGATGCAGCCAATCGCAACGGCTCGACGCCGTTGTGGCTGGCGGCGACGCGCGGCGATGCCGCCGTGATCGAAGAGCTGTTGAAAGGCGGCGCCAATGCCAACGAAGAGCTGCCGATGGGCCGCCGTCCGCTGATGCTGGCCGCCCGTTCCGGCAGCGTCGAAGCGGTGCACGTATTGCTCGAGCACGGCGCCGACGTCAACGCCGCGGAAACCGAGCGCGGTACCACGGCGCTGATGCAGGCTGCCGATCAGGGCCATGCCGCCGTCATCGCCGAGTTGGTCAAGCATGGCGCCAAGGTGGCTGCCGTTTCCAAATTTGTCATGCGTGATGGCCGCTCGGCGGCACTCGGCAACTCCGAAGATCCGCGCCGCGCGGTGCGCCAGCAGTTCATCGCCGTGCTGTGCGAGCAGAAGAGTCCCGATCTGGAAAAAGTGAGACAGCAGCGCGAATTGCTGATCGGCGACAACGAAAAGAATCTTTCCGCTGCCGAGCTGTGCAAAATACAGCGCGGCGGTTTGGGTTTCGTGACCGTGCCGGGTGCCGGCGGTCTCGCCGGTGCCGGTGCCGGTGGCGAACAGGCTGCGGAGCTGGGCACCGATGGCAATCCGTTGCCGGGAACGACTGCCGCCGCCGGTACTACTGCGCCGCCGGCGACTGCTCCTGCAACCGCCGCGACTGGTACCGCCGCGGCTGGCACTTCCAACACAGCGGGCAACACGGTCGGCAACAACGGTCGCCGCAACAATCGTTTCCAACCTCGCGATGCCGATGGCGGTGGCTTGACTGCGCTGGTTTACGCGGCCCGTTCCGGTGCCATCGACGCTGCGCGTGAGCTGCTCAAGGCCGGTGCAAACGTCAACCAGACCACGCGCTACGGCTGGAGTCCGTTGCTGGCTGCCACACAAAACCAGAATTACCTGATGGGCAAATTCCTGATCGAGAACGGCGCCGACGTGAACCTGGCCAACAAGGGTGGCTGGACGCCGCTGTACCTGGCCACCGACAACCGCAACATCGAAGGCGGCGACTATCCCACCCGCACCGCCGACATGGATCAGCTTGAATACATCACCTATCTGCTCGACAAAGGCGCCAACGTCAACGCGCGCATCAGCGAGAGCACGGAAACCCGCACGGTGTTCACCAACCAGTGGTTGAACGAAGACGGTGCCACTGCATTCCTGCGCGCGTCGCAGTCGGGCGACCTCGATCTGATGAAGCTGCTGATCGCCCGTGGTGCCGATCCCAAGATCAACACCAAGCTCGGCATCACGCCGCTGGCGGTGGCCGCCGGTATCGGCTGGGTCGAAGGCGTCACCCGCGAATGGTCCACGCAGGAAACGGTCGAAGCAGTGAAGTACCTGCTGTCGCTCGGCATCGATCCCAACTTCCAGGCCGACACCGGTCGCGTCGCGCTGCACGGCGCCGCGCACAAGGGCGCCACCGAAGTGGCGAAGCTGCTGGTGGAAGCGGGTGCCAAGCTCGATGTGCGTGACTTCGGCAACACCGACAACCGCGGCAGCCCCGAGCTGTCCGCCCACACCTGGCTGCCGATCGACTATGCCGACGGCCTCGTGCGCGTCGGCGTGCAGTCCGCAATTCCGCATCCGGAAACAGCCAAGTACCTGCGCGAACAGATGCTGAAAAAAGGCCTCAAAACGCCACCGGAAGGCCGCACGCTGGAATCGATCTGCATCGTCGATGTGTGCTCGAACAGCTACGACCCCTACAAGATCAACTGACCGGTCATCCCGCTCCCACGACAACCCCCGCTGCGCGGGGGTTTGTTTTTGTGGCGTCATGCCGCCAGAATTGGTGCATCGCTGAAAGCATGCAACCGGAGTGCCTGCATGAAATTTTCCAGAAGCTTGTGGTTGATGTTGTGCTGGAGCGCCGCTGTGCTGGCGCATCATGGCAATACCGAATACGACCTCGGCACCGTCGTCAAATACGAAGGCACCATCGTCGAGTTCACCTGGCGCAATCCGCACATCCTGGCCAAGCTGGCAACCAAAACCCCTGCTGGCGAACCGATCACGCTCGAGATCGAAGGCGCCTCGCCTTCGGTGCTGCGCACCGGCGGCTATTCCTCGCAATCGCTGGTGCAGGGCGAACATGTCGTTGCCGTGGTCAGCCCGAGCCGGGTCAATCCCAAGCAGTCGGCCTATGGCTACGAGTTCATCAAGGACGACGGCACTTCGATTCCGTTGGTCAGCGCGCGCATGCGCTTGCAGCAGACCAGCCAGATCACGAAGAACATGTTCGGCACTTGGGTGCCGACCGCTGAATCGTTCTCCCGCTTTACGCGTTCGCTCGGCAGTTGGGGCCTCACCGACAAGGGTCGCGACATCCGCAGCAAGTTCACCATCGCCGCGTCCGGCCAGGTGCGCTGCATTCCGGTCAGCGCACCGATGCTGATGATGTATCCGGTGGTGATGGTGTTCGAGAAAGCGGCGGATCATGTTTCGATCAAGACCGAATGGTTGGGCGCCGAGCGCACCATTTACACCGATGGCCGCGCGCATCCGGCCGCGCAGCAACGGTTTCCGCAGGGGCATTCGGTCGGGCATTGGGAAGGCGACGTGCTCGTGGTCGATACCACCAACTTCAGCGACCAGGAAACCGGCGGCATCCCGTCCGGCAGCGGCAAGCACCTGGTCGAGAAGTTCACGCTGGCCGACAACGGCAAGGGCATGAGTTACAGCTACGTGCTGCAGGATCCGGAGTTTCTCACGGGAGACATCACCGGCGGCGCCGAGATGAACTATCGGCCCGACTTGCAACTGAACGCCGTCGAGTGCGATCAGGAACTGGCGAAACACTTCATCCGCTAGCGTGCGCTAATCCTTCTTGCGCGTGATGGCGTTGCTCCTGGCGCCGTTGACGATGTTCATGCCTTCGTGCGCGGCGGCGGCGATGCGCGTCAGGTCCAGCACGGTCAGCCCGTAATAGGTCTTCGACGACACGTCGAGATTGCTCGACGCCATGTTCATCACCTTCAGGTAGAAGCGCCCTTGCGGATTGTTGTCGCCGAAGCGCTGCGCATTGCTGAACTTTCCCGCCCGGGTCATTTCGCCGAGCGCCACCATCACTTGCGTGATGTTGGATTCCAGGTTGCCTTTCAGGTTGAACGCGAGATTGGTCGCTGCCTGCGCGATTTGATCAGCTGTCGCTTGTTGCGGAGTCAAGCCAACTGGCAATGCTGCGACTATGGCATCGGGGATCGCCAGGTCAGCGACAACTTGCACGCTTGTGCTACCGGGTTTGCCGCCAAGCAGCTTGTCGATGAGCGCCACGGTATCGGCGTGGCCCTTCATCGCCGCCAGATCGCGCGGCGTCAGTCCACCGACATCTTTCGTGGTGAAATCGACGCCGTTGTCCCACGCCAGTTGCAGCACTTGGTTCCAGCCGGCCTTGGCGGCACCGTGCGCGATGTTCTGGCCGTTGGAGGCGCGGTCCTTGATGTTGGCGCCGGCTGCCATCAATAGTTTTACGATCTCCGCCGCGTCCGCGCCGGTGGTGTACTGGCCGGACATCGGGTTGTCCTTGAAGATGCCATAGACGCGCCACACGCCGCCGGCCGCCAGGATCGGCGTCACTTCGTACATGATGTTGGCGATATCGACGCGGGCCTTGTATTGCAATAGCAGTTTCACCGCGGCGATGTCGCCAGCCTTGGCCGCCTTGTGCAACGCGGTGGAGCCGGCGCTGACGGCGCGCGAATCGGCGGTGCCGTCGGTGTAACCGCGATCGCCGGCGCCGCCGCGGAAGGTCGGCTCGTGCTTCAAGCGCATGTTCACGTAGGCGCCTTTGTCCAGCAGGGTTTTGGCGATATCCAGCGCAGTCAGTTTGTCGGTGGACGGCAAGTCGCCGTGAGCGGTGTTGCTCATCAGGTGCAGATCGATGCAGTTGTACAGTGCGGTGCGGCCCCACCAGTCCCAGCGTTTGATGTCGGCGCCGCGCTGTATCAACAGCTGCGCGGTGTCGTAGTGCAGGTTCAGCGTTGCCATCAACAACGGCGTCTCGCCCCACAAGTCGGTCAGGTTGATGTCGGCACCGCCATCGAGCAGCGCGGCAACGCACTCGCTGCACCCTTCGCGCGCCGCGTAGAGCAGTGGGGTGAAACCGCCAGTGTCCAGCGCCTTGATGCGTGGCTCCGAGGTTACCCAGCGCGGCCAGTCCTGGTCCTTGCCGCGTGCATTCACTTCGGCACCGTGTTTGAGCAACAGCTTGATCATCGCCGGTTGCTGTTGCGACGCAGCCCACATCAGCGCGGTCTGGCCGCCCCAGTTTTCTTTGACGTTGACCTTGGCGCCCTTGTCGAGCAGCAGCTTGGCGGTGTCGGTGTTGCCGGTGCGGGCCACCGCCATCAGCACGGTCTGGCCTTCGGCATTGGGCGATTCGATGTCGCCGCCGGCGCGCACCAGCGCCTGCATGATAGTGTAATTGCCGTTTTCGGAAGCCACCGACATCGGCGTGGCACCGTAGTCGTTGTGTCGATTCGGATTGGCACCGTGTTTCAGCAGCAGTTCCACCAGCGCCACGTCCTGCTTGTACGCAGCCCAGTGCAACGCAGTGGTGCCGTCGACGCTGGCTTGATTGACGTCAGTGCCGGCGGTAACCAGTTTCAGCGCGGCGTCGTGTTGGCCGGCGTTGACCAGATCGGCAAGATTGTCTGCGGCAAATGCGCCATTGCCCACGAGTAACAGCAGGGCGGAGACGGCAACGAGACGAACCGCAGCGCGCATATCAGACTTCAGCAAACATGCCGGTGCTGTTGCCCAGCGTTTCGATGCCTTTGATGCCGGCGCGTTCCAGCAACGTCAGGATCAGGTTGGCATGCGGCGTATCGACGGCATACTGCAAATGTTGACCGCCCTTGATGCGACCCAAACCCTTGCCGAAGATCGCCGACGGCAACGGCGCGGCGTTGTGCGCATTGGAATCGCTCATGTTGCTGCCGAACAGCAGGATGGAGTGATCGAGCAGCGAGCCGTCGCCATCGCGCTTCTTGCTGAGGCGATCGAGGAATTTGGCAAACAGTTTCGAATGATAGGTCTGCACGATGGCGCACTTGTCCATCTTGTCCGGCACGTAGCGATGATGCGACAGCGGATGATAGGCATCGGAGATGCCGACCTGGTTGTAGGTCAGCATGCTGAGCTCGGCCGAAATCATCATCGAGGTTACCCGCGTCAGTTCGGTTTCATAGGCCAGCGCGATCAGGTCGAACATCGTGTTGATGTGTTGTTCCCAGTTGGCCGGTACGCCGAGCGGCGCATCGGGGATGTGGATGCCGGTAAAGTCACGTGCGGCGAGTTTTTGCACTTGTTGTTCGACGTCGCGCACCGAGTCGAGGTATTCGCCCATGCGTTGCTGATCGGCGGCACCGAGCTTGCCGTTCAGCGACGCGGTGCTTTCCGCCACCAGGTCGAGCAGGCTGAATTTCTGATTCTTGATGGCATCGCGCTCGGCTTGCGTATCGCCTTGGCCGAACATGCGGAAGAACAGCTTGCGCGGATTGTGTTCCATCGGTAGTGGCTGTGTGCGGGTGCGGAACGAAATGGTGGAGCCATAGCCGCAACCGGTTTTGGCGCTGCAAACGCCTGACGCCGACGAAGCCTTCACTTCGGTGCACAGCTCCAGCGACGGAAACGGCGTGTCCTGGCCGAGTTGCAGTGCGGCAATCTGGTCGGCGGAAATGCCGAAGTTGGGGTCCTTGCTGTCGGTGACGAACGGCGACGCGCAGCTCAACCACGTACCGGGCGAGGTGGCATGCACGCCGGCACCTTCGGCTGCCGTGTTGCGCAGACCGCTGACGATGGTCATCTGGTTCTTGTAGGCGGCCAGCGGCGCCAGGATCGGCGTCACGTCGAAATTGGTGCCGGTGGCCGCTGGCGTCCACTTGTCCATGATGGCGCCGTGCGGAAAGTAGAAGAAACCCAATCTGGGCTTCGGCATAGCCGCAGTCTGCGCCAGCGCGGTGCCGGCCGGAATCATCGCATCCAGCAACGGCAGCGCCAGCGCAGCACCGGCGCCGCGCAGCAGCAGGCGGCGCGACAGATGTTTTCTGGTGATAAACATTTCCTGTTCCTCTTGCGATACCGCTAGTGTCTGGTGGAATCGTCGCTCGCCAGCAATCCTGCATTCGGCGAACCCTTCATGGTGAACTGCTCGCTGGTGACTATTTTCTGTACCAGCGTCCTGAACCGGTAATTGTCCTGCGCCGATTCGCGCACGATGCGGCGCACCGTCGGCATGTCGTGGTAGTCGAGTTTACGCCCGAGCGCGAACGTCATCAGCTTTTCGGTAAAGGTCTGCACGAACTGCTGAGGGCGGGCCAGGATGGCCTTGCGCAGAGCAGCAGGGCTGCCGACCTTGGTGCCGTCCGCCATCACGCCAGAGGCATCGATCGGCGTTCTTGCCATGCGGTCGTTGTCGCGCCAGCGGCCAACTGCATCGAAGTTTTCCAGCGAGAAACCCAGCGGATCGATCACGCCATGGCAGCCGTTGCACGACGGCTTGGAGCGGTGTTTTTCCAGCCGTTCGCGCACGGTGGTGTAGTCCTGGCCGGCCTCGACTTCGACGAAGCTGTCGACGTTCGGCGGCGGCGCGGCCGGCGGCGTGCCCATGATCTTTTCCAGCAGCCATTTTCCGCGCAGCACCGGTGAGGTGCGGTTAGGATACGACGACACCATCAGCACGGCACCCTTGCCCAGCAGGCCGAACCGTCGGTCGTCGTGCAGTTGCACGCGGCGGAATTCCGCGCCGCGCACGTCGTTGATGCCGTAGTGCAGCGCCAGGTTTTCGTTGAGATAGGTGTGATCGGCCGTCAGCAGATCCACCACGCTGCGGTTGTCGCTGAAGATACTTTGCATGAACAGCAGCGCTTCCTGCGTCAGGTCGGCGCGGATGTTGCGATCGACGTCGCGGAACAATTGCGCATCCGGCGTGATGTTTGCCAACTCGGCCAGCCCCAGCCACTGGTAGCCGAAGTTGTTGGCCAGGTTGTCAGCGCGGGGATCCTTCAGCATGCGTTCCACTTGCTGCTGCAGCACGGCCGGATCTTGCAGACGATCTTCAGCGGCAATCTTCAACAAGACGTCGTCGGGCTCGGAGCTCCACAGGAAGAACGACAGCCGCGACGCCAGCTCCAGACTGCTCAACTGATAGGCACCGCCAGCCGGCAACGCTGCCGGTACCGGCTCCATGCGATACAGGAACTTCGGATGCGCCAGGATGCCGGACAACGCAAACGCCACGCCTTTCTCGAAACCACCTGCGGCGTAGCCGGAGTCGTACAGCTTCATCAGCAAGGCCGTGTCGGCATCGGTCAGAAAACCCCGGAACGCTTCGCCGGCAAGTCGGGTGACGATTTGTTTCGCGCAGGCACTCTCGCTGATGTCGCGGCCGGGATGGCACGAAAAAATCTTGTCGCGGCTCGGCGTGCTGCTGAGTCCGGTGGCTTTCAGCGGGCCGTAGATTTCGAAGCCGAGTACCGGCACCAGTGCGTCCTGGCCTTTGCGCGGCGCCTGCTGTTGCAGCGGCGAATCGGATTCGGCGAACGAGCGATACAGGAAGAACACCGCCACCTTGTGCGGGCCGGCGGTCGTGGTCAGCGGAATGTCGCGCAGACGAGCGTTCAATTCATCGAGGGCCGGCGCGCGCAGCTTGTCCATGCGATTGGCTTCGTCGAGCCCGCCAATTTTGGTGCGAAAGAATTGCTTGCCATCGAGCGTGGCCACCAGCGTCTGTTGATGATCGAAGCCGGCCGGCGCCAGTCCCGACGCCATGCTGGCGATGTTCAACTTGTACTCGCCGTCGCTCGGAAAATAGTGCTCGGCGACAGCGCCGCCGCGCGAACCCAGCGGCAAACCGTCGATGTGAAAAGCCTGGCCGGCAGCGGAAAACGTGTACGGCGTGCCGGACGGCCGCGCGGCTGCGGTGCCGACCGCTTGTTCGCTGAGCACTCTCGCCGCGCCGAGATACTGATCGACGAAGGTCGGCGTCACTTGCAGCGCAGTGGCGATGTTGTCGAAGCCTTCTTCGGCGCCGTCCACCGGCAGCAGCGTTTGCGGATCGATGTCGAGGTGCAGCAGATCGCGCACGGCGTTGCCGTACTCGGTGCGGTTCAGCCGGTGTACCAGTTTGTCGCCGGGTTTGCCGGCGGTGCTGCCTTGATCGAGCGTGGTTTCCAGCCAGCTGACGAGTTGATCGACTTTGTGCGAGTCCGGGCGCTTCTGGCCCGGCGGCGGCATCATGCTGCCGCGCAGTTTGCGCACGACCTTCTCCCAGACTTCGGCATCCTTGACGATGGTGTCGTGTTGCATCAGGTCGAAGGCGAGGCCGCCGCTGAAGTCGTCGGCGTTGTGGCACTTCACGCAGTACTGATCCAGCACGGCCCATTGCGCTTCCGTTTCGGTATTGGTCTTTTGATCGGCTACGGCTTCACCACCATAGGCTGCAATCGATACCAGCAAGGCAAGTCGCAACGTCTTCATGGCAGGTTGAGTATCCGGTCGTTCTGCGGATCGCGCAGGTGGCCCTGGATGCTTTGCCAGGCCAGCGTCAGGAACCGGGTTGGATCGCCCATCGCGGCGTCGAATTCGGCGGCGGGTTTTTCCTGCAGCAGTTCGTTGAGGCTCTTGCTCTGGATGAAGGCGCCGTGAATGCGATCGAGCACGGTCAGGTACATCTGGTTCTGCGCGCGCAAGTCCTGCAACGTCATGATGCCGCCGCTGGCCGGGATGATCTTCGTGCTGTCGTTGGGCACCATCAGCAGCGAAACGAAACTGTCCAACATGCCGCCGATGAAGCCGCCGGTCCACCAGTCGGGTTCGCTCCAGCGGCCCTGGTTGACCAGGCCGCCGGTCGCCAGCAGGTTCTCGTCTTCGAAATAAACCCAGATGTCGCCATCGGTGTGCGCGTTGCGCAGATAGCCGTATTGCACGTTGCGGTCGCCGAGCTTGATGGCGCCGTCTTCGTAAAACGTCGTGCGGGGCAGGGCTGCCTTGGGCAAGGGCGGAAATGTGATACCTGACCACCGCTGCCAGACTTCGGTGCTTTCCCACAGCATGGTGTTCTCGTGGGCGATGATTTCCACGCCCTTGTTGCCCAGCGCCAGGTTGGAGCCGGTCTGCTCGCGATGCCACTGGGTGTTGAACAGCGCACGGAAAGGACGGCCCGGAAAATTGGCGGTAATGGCCGCGTGCAAATCGCCGAACCAATCGGTATGACCACCGTCCACCAGTATCAGGCCATCCTTGCTGTCCACCGCCAGTACGTTGCCGTTTGGCCCTTGCACGAACAGCGCTTTATCCGACAAACGTTGCGTCTTTACTTTGGCAGGCTGAGCAAGTACAACGGCAGGCTTGAATAGAGGCAGGGTTGCACTGCCCAGAATTATTGATCGCTTCAGGAAGCTTCTGCGGTCCAGGGAACCGGATCCGTGCTTCATACTTTGGGTTCCGATATCGCGTAATCTGGCGTTTTTCAAATCGAGGGCAAGTTATGAAAATCAGTACCAAAAGTAAACTCTTGGGCCTATTCGCCTTTTTTTCTGCACCTTTCGTCAGCACCGCCGTGCTCGCACATCATTCATTGAACGCCGAGTTCGATACCTCGCAGAATTTTGAAGTGCGCGGCACCATCACCAAGGTCGATTGGACCAACCCGCACATCTATCTGTACCTGGACGTCGCCGGCGACAAAGGCGAGATCGTCAAATGGCAGTGCGAGATGGGGTCGCCGAACCAATTGGTTCGCCAGGGTTGGAAAAAAGAAAGCTTGCCGGTCGGCACCGTGATCCGCGCCGCCGCCAACCCTGCCCGTGACGGCTCCAAAACCTGCAGCACCAGGAAGATCACGCTCGATGACGGCACCCCGGTGTTCAGCCGCGTAGCGAACTGATCGCGCAGGAAGATGAAAATGAATCTGATCAAATCATTTGCAGCCACGTGTTCGTCGCTGCTGCTGGTGGCTGCGTTCGCTCAGTCGGCTTTCGCCCAACCAGGCGGCGCCAACATTCCGCGCCTGCCGAGCGGCAAACCCAATCTCAATGGCGTATGGGAATTCCCGTACGTGCCCGACATGGGCGGCAAGGGCAACGGCCGCAATCAGATCGGCGCCGGCGACCTGCCTTACACCGCCGCCGGCAAGTCGAACATGGAACATTACGATGCCAAGCAGGGCGACTACACCGGCGCCTGCCTGCCGTTCGGTCACGTGCGCTCGATGAACTCGCCGAACCCGGTGCAGTTCTTCCAGACCGACACCGACTTTGCCTATCTGTTTGAAGTGAACACCTGGCACCACGCGTTCAAGATCGGCGGCAAGAGCGACATCTACGATCTGCCGACCAGCTGGTACGGCAATTCGCACGGCGAATGGGACGGCGACACCTTCGTCGTCACCACCGGCAACTACAACGGCAAAACCCGGCTCGACACCGTCGGCCATCCGCACAGCGACAAGATGACGGTGACCGAACGCTTCACGATGAAGGATGCCAACACGCTCGACTACGTCATCACCATCGACGACCCGATCTATTACTCCAAGCCGTGGAGCAACAAGCGCATCTTCACGCGCATGAAAGACGGTATCGGTCTGCTGGAATATGCCTGTGAAGAAAACAACAAGGGCTTGTGGGAAGGCCGGTTGAAAGTGCCGGATTACACCAACTGGAACAAGTACGACACCAAGGAGTGACAACTTGGCTCTTGCACCAGAAACGAAAACCCCCGCACTGCGGGGGTTTTCGTTTCATGCATTGGTAGCAGGACTATTTCGAGTCTGTTGCGCTGTTCGGTGTAAGTAGCTTCGAACGCCGCAGGCGCCGCATGGCATCAATGCGCCGTGGTCTGTGACGGCACCGGCTGCGTCGGCGCAGGTGCTGGCTTGAGTGCCGCTTCCGCCAGCGAGATCAGATAAGCGCGGAGTGCGACGGTATCGTCCGGCGTGATGTAGTCCTTGAACGACGCCATGCCTTTCTCCGACAAAATGCCTTGCAGCACGATGGAGTCGAACAGCGGTTGACTGCTCAACGCCGGCGCGCGGCGCAGGTCGGGGAAGGTCGAGCGTGCGGCACCGTTGCGGCCATGGCACAACTGGCAACGATCTTCGAACACCTGTGCGCCGTGCTTGATGACGTCGGCGTTGGCGAACTGCGGTGCGGTCGAGAACGGTTTCTCGGTGAACGCCGGCAAGTCAGGCAAGGTGGCGTTGCCGCCGATCTTGAACGCCAGCAAGCGCGCGCCGTTCGGGGCGTAATAACCACCGGGCACCGGACCGCCGACTGCGACGGCAACAAATTGTTCGTTGCCGACCGAGTAGCTGATGCCACCGGCCAGTACGGCGGTCTTGGTGTTGAAGCTCCACAACTTCTTGCCGTCGGTGGCGCGGTAGGCGGCGAATTCCTGCTTCGGCAAGTTGCCGTGGAATACCAGGTTACCGGCGGTCGCGAGTGCGCCGCTGGTCACCTGCACGCCGCCGGCCGGATTGATGAACTCTTCGCTGCGCCACACTTCTTTCTGTGCCACCGGATCCCACGCCAACAGGCGGCCGGTGAAGCTCTGCTTGGTGTCGGGATGCGCGGCCAGGTATTTCTGCCTGTCTTCCAGCGAACCGATCAACTGCCAGTGCGTCGTCGCCGGGATGTACATCAACTTGGTGACCGGGCTGTACGACATCGACTGCCAGGCGTGGCCGCCGGCCGGGCCAGGCGCCAGATTGAACACTTTGCCGGTGACGTTGGCGCGCGCTTCCGGCACCACGAACGGCTTGCCGGTTTCCATGTTCACGCCAGTGGCCCAGTTGACGTCGGTATAAGGCTTGGCCGACAGCAATTCGCCGGTCGCTGCATCGAGGTGATAGAAGAAGCCGTTCTTCGATGCCTGCATCACCACGTGGCGTTGTTTGCCCTTGATCTCGACGTCCATCAGCATCAATTGCTGGTCGGTGTCGTAGTCCCAGGTTTCCCACGGCGTGGTTTGATAGTGCCAGGCATAGCTGCCGTCTTTGGCATGCACGGCAATGATCGAAGTGGTGAACAGGTTGTCGCCGCCAGCGGGATCACGTTTGATCGCATCGCCCGGCGTAGCGTTGCCGGTGCCGAAGATCACGAGATCGTTGACCGCGTCGTAGGTGATGGCGTCCCACACGGTGCCACCGCCGCCATTGACCCACCAGCCCGGGGTTTTCCACGTCGCCGCCGCCATTTCCATTGCCTTGTTCTCGAAGCCCTTGGACGGATCGCCGGGCACGGTCCAGAACCGCCACAGGTGTTTGCCGGTCTCGGCATCGTAGGCATCGAGATAGCCGCGGGCATCGAATTCAGCACCGGCTTCGCCGATGAATATCTTGCCGTTGGCGATGCGTGGCGCGCCGGTAATCGAGTAGCGGCGTTCGTCCGGCGTGGCCTTGACCGTCCACACCGGCTCGCCGGTCTGCGCATTCAGCGCGATCAGGCGGCCGTCGAGCGTGCCGAAGATGATCTTGCCGTTCCAGGCCGAAACGCCACGGTTATCGACGCCGCAGCAAATGTTGATGTTCCAGGAGCCGGACACCTTGGGGTCGTACAGCCACAATTGCTTGCCGGTTTTGGCATCGACCGCCACCACCTTGCTCCACGGCAGCCCGAGATAGATCACGCCGTCGATCATGATCGGTGTCGACTCAACGTTCTGGTTGGTCGGCAGATCGATGAACCAGGCCAAGCCGAGTTTGTCGATGTTCTTGTCGTTGATGCCCTCGAGCGGGCTGAAATAGTGCTCGTCGTAAGTGCGGCTGTGAGTCATCCATTGACCCTTTTCGGCATCGGCGTTGAGCATGCGCTTCATATCGACCTTGGCGGCCGATTGGGCCAGGGCGGAACCAGCCAGTAGCGCGGCCGTGCCCAGCGTGATGGAGCGGATCCAAACGTTTTTGAACATGACATATCCCCTGGTGTTTATGGCTTTGGGGCAAGAATAAATGGAGTGATCACTGTTCGTCCAATAGGCCGCAATAAGGTGTTGCCGCCCTTGCCAAACCCCCTCGCCAGTGCTCTGATAAATCCGTCACACCCGCCAATGGAGACCCGCCATGAAACTGCAAATCAATGACCAGGTGCACGAAGTGGATGTGGAACCGGAAATGCCACTGTTGTGGGTGTTGAGGGACATTCTCGAGCTGAAAGGCACCAAGTACGGCTGTGGCATCGCCCAGTGCGGCGCCTGCACCGTGCATGTCGATGGTGAGCCGATGCGTTCGTGTGTGATGCCGGTGTCGGTGGCCGTGGGCAAGCGCATCACCACCATCGAAGGGCTCTCGCACGACGCCTCGCACCCGGTGCAGCAGGCGTGGATCAAGCACCAGGTGCCGCAGTGCGGCTATTGCCAGTCGGGCCAGATCATGGCGGCAGCGGCATTGTTGAACAAGAAACCGCAACCGACCGATGCCGACATCAATGCCGCGATGAGCAACATCTGCCGCTGCGGCACCTACAAGCGCATTCGCGATGCGATCCACGACGTGGCCGGCACCAAGCCGGAAGTGGCCACTGAATTCACCAATGCGGCCAACGTGTGAGGGAGGGCGCCATGAATACCTTCAACAACCTGTCCCGCCGTAACTTCCTGTTTGCCAGCGCCGCCGTCGGTGGTGGTCTGGCGCTGGGTTTTGCGCTACCGGTCGGCAAGGTCGATGCGGCCACGGTCAACAGTGCCAAACGCATCAACATCTGGGTCGAAGTGGCGCCGGACAATACCGTCACCATCAAGTACGCCCGCTCCGAGATGGGCCAGGGCAGTCTGACCTCGGCGCCGCAACTGGTGGCCGACGAACTCGACGCCAACTGGGATCAGGTGCGCATCGCCTACGTCGATGTGCATGAACATCTGTTGATGAACAAGGCCTGGGGCAGCATGCAAACTGTCGGCAGCCAGACTATCCGCAATTCGCAGGATTACCTGCGCAAGGCCGGGGCCACCGCGCGCGCGATGCTGGTGGCCGCCGCCGCGCAAAGCTGGAAAGTGCCAGCCAGCGAGATCACCGTGCAGAACGGCATCGTCGCGCATGCTGCCAGCAAGAAGCAGAGCGGCTTCGGTGCGTTGGCTGCCCTCGCGGCCACGATGCCGGTGCCGAAGGACGTCACCGTCAAGGATCCGAAGAATTGGCACATCATCGGCCAGTCGATGCCACGTATCGATATTCCGGCTTCGGTCAACGGCGCCCAGGTATACGGCGTCGATGTCAGCCTGCCCGGCATGGTGTATGCGGCGATTGCGCAATGCCCGGTGTTCGGCGGCAAGGCCAGGTCGTTCGATGCGGCCAGCGCGCGCGAGCGGCGCGGCGTCATCGACGTGTTCACGATCGATGGCGACACCTCCGTGGTCGTAGTGGCCGACAACTGGTGGCGCGCCAAGCAGGCGCTGGCCGAAGTGCAGATCGAATGGGACGACAACGGCAACGGCAAGGTCGATGACGCCAGCATAAGGAAATTTTTCCGGGACGGACTCGCGGCCAAGGATGCCGATCCGCTGCGCAACAACAAGGGCGATGTCGATGGCGCGCTGAAGGGTGCTACCAAGGTGCTCGAAGCAGAATACTTCACGCCGTACCTGAGCCACTCGCCGATGGAACCGATGGGCGCCACCGTGCAGATCGGCGCCGACCAGGTGCAGGTGTGGGCATCGACACAGGCGGCAGACGGCCTGGCTGGCGAAGTGGCGGGCGCACTGCAACGCAAGCCGGAAGAAATCTACGTGCATCGCGTGCAGGCCGGTGGCGGTTTCGGCCGCCGCGGTGGCGGCGACTATGCCAGGCAGGCGGCGTTGATCGCGGCGAAACTGCCGCAGGGTACGCCGGTAAAATTGCTGTGGACGCGCGAAGAAGACACCCAGCACGGCATGTACCGCCCGCTGGCAATGTACAAACTGCAAGCCGGGCTCGACGCCAACAACACCATCGTCGGCTGGCGCACCCGCATTGCCAGCGGTTCCTTGATGAGCCAGCGTATCGGCGCGCCGCTCGGTAAAAATGGCGACGCCATGGCCACCGAAGGTTTCTCGCGCCTGCCGTACAACGTGGCCAACCAGGACCACAGCTATATTGAGCGCAGAACCCACATACCGATCGGTTTCTGGCGCACGGTAGGCTGGTCGCAGACGCCGTTCGCGCGCGAGCAGTTCATTGACGAACTGGCGCAGGCTGCCGGCGAAGATCCGTTGCAGTTCCGCTTGCGCCACATGGCGCAGGACGAACTGTCGCGCCACATTCTCGAAGTCGCCGCCAATGCCGCCGACTGGAAAACGCCGCCGGCGAAGGGCGTGTTTCGCGGCATCGCCACCACCGAACCGTACGACAGCTTTACCGCGGCCGTGGTGGAGTTGTCGGTCAACGACGCCGGCGTCATCCGCATCCATCGCATCGTGCAGGCCATCAACAGCGGCCACGTGGTGAACCCGAACAACGTCGAAGCGCAGTTGCAGGGCGCCACCGTGTGGGCACTGACGGCGGCGATGTGGGGCGAGATCGGCATCGAGCAGGGCCGCGTCAAACAGTCCAACTTCCACGACTATCGCGTGCTGCGACTTTCCGAAATGCCGAAAGTGGAAGTGGTGCTGGCACCGACCGGCGGTTTCTGGGGCGGCGTCGGCGAACCGGGCCAGGCACCGTTGCTGCCGGCGTTCTGCAATGCGTTGGCGGCGGCCACCGGCAAGCGCTATCGCACGCTGCCGTTGCGGCAGTACGGACTCACGCTGGCTTAGGGGATGAGACGAACAGCCGATAGGTCCTGGCCCGGTGAAAACCGATCTTTTCCAGCGGTTTCTGTACCAGCAGATTGCCTTCCTGTATCCATGACGCTTCCGCGCTGACGTAGCCTTTGCGCTTGGCATCCAGCACGCCGCGCTGGAACAACGCCGCGTCGATGCCGAGCTTGCGGAATTGCGGCAAGGTGGCGATCAGCGTGAAGCGTGCGCGTTGCAGCCGCTTGTGCCGGCCGAGAGCGAAGTCGAGCCAGGCCTTGGGAAACGCGCGGCCATTCCAGCGTTTGATCAGCGGATTCAAGTCCGGAATGATGACGCCAATGCCGACGGCCCGGTCTTGCTGCCTGGCGATGTAGAACAGCTCCGGGTCGCAGTACTGGCGCAGCGAGACGGCCATTTCACGGAATTTTTCGCGCGAAAGATTGACTGTACCGATGCTGCCGTCGAACGCTTCCTGGTACACGGTGTAGCAATCTTCGACATCGCGCTCGAATTGCTTCAGGTCCACCGCATCGATGCGAATGCCGTGTTTGGCGATGGCGCGGGCGGTTACCTTTTGCAATTGTGAAATATCGCTGCGTTGCAGGTCGCAATCGTAAGTGTACAGGTCCAGCATTTTCTCGAAGCCGCTGTGAGCGAGCAGTGCCGCATAGTAGTCATGGTTGTAGTTCATCTTGTAGGTGGGCATGGCGTCGAAGTGATCCATCAACAGCCCGCCGCCATCGTCGAAGG
>DATJXP010000308.1:0-5430 GCA_035500035.1 Candidatus Acidiferrum sp.
TGCGGGGGCACGTTGGCGACGGTGCCTTCGAGAATTTTCAGCAGCGCTTGCTGTACACCTTCACCGGAAACATCGCGAGTGATCGATGGGTTGTCGGACTTGCGGGAAATCTTGTCGATCTCGTCGATATACACGATGCCAACCTGGGCCTTCTCGACGTCGTAGTCGCATTTCTGCAACAGCTTCTGGATGATGTTTTCGACGTCTTCACCGACGTAACCGGCTTCGGTCAGCGTGGTCGCATCCGCAATGGTGAATGGTACGTCGAGCAGGCGAGCGAGCGTTTCCGCCAGCAGCGTCTTGCCGGTGCCGGTCGGGCCGATGATCAGGATGTTGCTCTTGCCGATCTCGACATCTTCACCCTTTTTGTTTTTGTAATTGAGCCGCTTGTAGTGGTTGTACACGGCCACGGCCAGGGTTTTTTTCGCCTTTGCCTGGTCGATCACATACTGGTCGAGGATGCCGCAGATTTCTTCCGGGGTAGGCAGCTCCTTCCGTTTGGGTTCGCCGGCCTTGTCGTGGATCTCTTCGCGGATGATGTCGTTACACAGATCGACGCATTCGTCGCAGACGAAGACGGACGGCCCGGCGATGAGTTTGCGGACTTCATGCTGGCTTTTTCCGCAGAACGAGCAATACAGCAACTTGCCGGAATCGTCTTTGGATTTGTCACCTGCCATAAAGGCACTCCACTACTGCTTGTTGAGGGTTAAGATGCAGGCAATCGTAGCGTTTTACAAGCCCTGCCAAGTCGGGAAAAAAGTGCCGGAGCCTGCCGTTAAGTTAACGGCAAGCACCACGGAATATTTAGATGGCGGCGGGTGCGCTACTTCGGTGCGGATGGCGTCGCGCGACGATCGAGCACCTGGTCGATCAGGCCGTATTCGACGGCATGATCGGCGCTCATGAAGTTGTCACGGTCGGTGTCTTTGGCGATCACGTCGATCGGCTGGCCGGTGTGATGCGACATGATCTTGTTCAGGCGTTCCCGCATCAACAGGATTTCCTGAGCCTGGATGTGGATATCCGACGCCTGTCCTTGAGCACCGCCACTCGGTTGATGAATCATCACGCGTGAATGCGGCAGCGCATAGCGCTTGCCCTTGGTGCCGCCGGCCAACAGCAAGGCGCCCATGCTGGCAGCCTGACCGATGCACATCGTGCTCACATCGGGTTTGATGAACTGCATGGTGTCGTAAATCGACAATCCGGCAGTGACGACACCACCAGGCGAGTTGATGTAAAGATGGATGTCTTTGTCAGGATTTTCAGACTCCAGGAACAGCAACTGCGCCACGACAAGGTTGGCCATGTAGTCTTCGACCTGACCAACCAGGAATATGACCCGCTCTTTCAGCAACCGCGAATAGATGTCATACGACCGCTCACCGCGGGCGGTCTGTTCAACCACTATTGGCACCAACTGGGAACGAATATCGTCCAAGGTGAGGCCGGTGGCGGAAAAAAGTTCATGATTGCTTCTGTTCATGGAATCCTCAGCGGTTGTTGGCTACCGGCCATGTGGCGACTTCAGGCGCTACTTCAGGCGCTACTTCAGGCGCTACTTCAAGCACCATTTCAAGCATCATTTCAGGCACCACTGGGCTTCAAAGCGTCTTCATAGCTGCAACTGGTTTCGTTTACCTGTGCCTTGCTGAGGATATGGTCGATTACCGCCTCTTCAAGGGCCATCGCTTCAATCTGAGCCAATTGCTCCTTGTTGCTGTAGTACCACTTCACCACTTCCTGCGGATGCTCATAGCTTTCCGCCAGCTCTTCCACCAATTTGCGCACTGCAGCCGGATCCACCTTCAACTGATTCTGCACGATGACTTCGTTCATGATCAGGCCAAGGCTGACACGGCGCTGGGCTTGATCCTGGAACAACTCGGCTGGCAACGCGGCTTCGTCCACGTTGCGACCCGCACCATATTGTTGAACGGCCTGCTGGCGCAGTTGGTTGATTTCGCTCGCTACCAGGGATTTCGGCAATTCCAGCGTATGCAACTTGATCAGTTCGCTGACCACCTGGTTCTTGACGTTGTTGCGGATGGCATTTCTCATTTCGCGCGCCATGTTGGCTTTCACCTCGACGCGGAACTCGGCTTCGCCACCGGACTTGACGTCGAAAGAGGTAAAGAATGTGTCGTTCAGTTCCGGTAACACGGGACCATTTACCTGTTGCAGCTTCACGGTAAATTCAACGGGTTTGCCGGCCAACTCCTGCTTGTGATAAGTGGCCGGGAACGTCAACGACAACACTTTCTCCTGGCCTTTGCCCATACCGACGATGCCGGCTTCAAAGCCGTCGATCATGCGATTGGAGCCCAGGATCAAACGAGTGCCGGTCGCGCTGCCTCCTTCAAAGGATTGGCCGTCCAATTTGCCGGTGAAGTCGATGACGACCTGATCACCATCGGCGGCTGGACGTTCGACTTCCTGCCACGTTTGGCGTTGCTTGCGGAGCGTTTCGACCATTTTGTCGATATCGGCTTCGTTGATATCCGCTACTTTTCGCTCGATCGTGATAGCGGCCAGGTCGCCTAATTTGACTTCTGGATAGACCTCGAAAGTGGCAACGAACTCAAGATCCTTGCCTGGCTCCACCGATTTGGCTTCGATGCGTGGCTGACTGGCAGGACGGACGCTGTGCTGGCCGAGCGCTTCATAATAAGTCTGGCTCATCAGCTCACCGAGCACCTCTTGGCGCACGCTCTGGCCATAGCGCTCCTGCACGACCTTTACCGGTACCTTGCCTTTGCGGAACCCTTTCAACTGGATGGTACGTGCGGCTTCATTCAGGCGGTTTTTGACCTGGTTTTCCACCTGGTCGGCCGGAACGGCGATGGTCATCTTCCTTTCTAGCGTAGAAATGGTCTCGATCGATGCTTGCATGTGGATACCTTACGTCGTCATGGCCATGGCTTGAAAGCCAACGGCGGTTGTGAACTTATCTGTGGTGGCGGCACATTGGCACGCGGCCAGTTATGGGAATACTGCAGGTCTGCGCGCCTTCACCCCAAGACAGAGCCCGGGAAAAGCTTTTTAGAATCAGAAGGTTAGGATTAAGACCGCAAAATTCAGCCGGCGATTTTGCCACGAGAAGAGATGGCATTCAACCAATCATGGTACAGCAAAGGAGGATCGATGAGTCGGACCAAATGGCATGCAATTTGCGCTATTTTTTCCGGTGCGGAGAGTCGTTAGCTTTGCCGGCACTCGTTAGCCCGAGACTGCGAGATACGCAGCCACATCGTATTAACAAAACCAACAACATTTCAAAGTCTCGGGCTAACGGAGACCACCTCGCAATCAAGCGCCTGTTGCCAAGTATCGCTGCTCTTTTCCTCTTTCCATTCTCTGTACCCTTTCTTGCATTCCCCTTATTATGCCCTGAGAAAAGTGTAAGGGATTTTCCATAATGAGAATGCCGGCCTTGTCGTTGTCATTGATCCGTCCAACGCGCCATTCAACTGCATTTGCATTGCTGACAACCGGAATCCCGCTGAGGCCGTTGCTATTGGCCTCGGTTATTGGGGCCGTATTGTTCCACGCCACTCCGATGACGGCCGCAGAACTCGATCCTGACGTTGAACGCCTCAACCAATTGGTAACGGACAACCACTATCAGGAAGCCTACGATCTTTCCCTGCAATTGATGAAAGCGCACGAGGGAGAACCCGAGTTCGATTTCCTGTATGGATTGTCTGCGCTGGAAATAGGTCGCCCCAACGAATCGGTGTTTGCATTTGAACGCGTCATTGCGGCATATCCCGACCAAATGCGAGTCAAGCTCGAGATGGCTCGTGCTTTTTACCTGCTCAACAATTACCAGAGCTCGCGTGACTTGTTCAATGAAGTGCTGGCGACCAACCCCACTGACAACGTCAAGGCCAACATCAAGGTCTTTCTTGATCTGATAGAGCAAAAGGAAAATAACACGACTGGCAGTTTCAGTTGGTATGTCAACGCCAACGCTGGAACTGACTCCAACATCAACAGCGCTACCGACCTTGGCGTCATCTCGACGCCCATAGGTAACGTAACTTTGAGCGCGAGCGGCAAGAGCATCTCCGACAATTTCACCGAGCTCGGCGGCGGCGTCAGCTACAGCAAGCCT
Organism: Candidatus Acidiferrum sp.; assembly: GCA_035500035.1. Lineage (GTDB taxonomy): Bacteria > Pseudomonadota > Gammaproteobacteria > Pseudomonadales > Pseudohongiellaceae > CAILUG01. Next base: position 4,121 of record DATJXP010000308.1, read on the forward strand.
TTCAGCAAGAATAGCGGGTTGACCGTTACCGCCAATCTCAGCCATCACGACAATACATCCACCAACGATTTCGATCTCGATGTGCTTTCCGGAGATGCAACCTATTCCAATCTGCTGGGCGATGCACGCATGAGCTATGGCGTGCGTACTCAGCGCATCGATCTGAACAGCAGCCACTTCCAGGACAGCAACAGCGCGATCGTGGCCATGCAGCGCGCTCCTGGCAATGGCTGGCTCCAGGTACTGACAGGCGCATACACAATGGTGAGATACGACACCAGCACCAATGCCAATGCCAGCCTGCGTGACGTCAATCAAGCCCTGGTGTCCGGCACGCTGGGCAGGACGATGGGACGCTTCAACCACGCAGTCAGCGTCTATTACGGCGATGAGAGTGCAGTGAACCCGGCCGGCGCCAACAATGCCCAACAGTTCTACGGCGTTGCCTTTTCAGAGCAGTATCAATTGAGTTACACCCACATCCCGTATTTCCGCTTGACGTTCCATCACAGCGACAACAAGAGCACCGACCCGATCTTCAACGTAGAACGTTCCGACCGGATGATGTCGGCATCGCTGGGCTGGACCTGGCTGATGAAACGCAATATCACGGTCACTTCCGATCTGACCTACACCAGCAACGACAGCAACATTCAGCTGTACGGCTACGATCGCACGAAGTTCCAGACTGGAATCCGCTACCAGTTCTAAGTGCCATCGTTTGCGTCGTTGCCTGTATCACTTTTTCGTTTCGTCGAATTGCAGCGATGCCGAGTTGATGCAGTAGCGCTGCCCGGTGGGAGCCGGCCCATCAGGGAATACATGTCCTAGATGGGCATCGCAACGCGAGCACACCACTTCGATCCTGTGCATGCCATGCGAATGATCCGGATGCTCTTCGATTTTCTGCCCGTCCGCCGGTGAATGAAAACTGGGCCAACCGCAACCTGAATCGTATTTCGCCGTCGCATCGAACAGCACTTCACCGCAGCATTTGCAGCGATACAGCCCGGGTTTCCCGGTACTTTGCCAGTAGGCGCCGGTGAACGCGCGCTCGGTTCCCTTCTGACGTGTAATACGGTATTCCTCCGGGTTCAATTGCCGGCGCCATTCTTCGTCGCTCTTGTGCAGTTTCGACATACGCTACCTCGCGGGTACAATGGCCGCGCCTCCAATTGTCATGCCCAATACGAAAGCCGGATTACTCCATGAGCAACAGCAGTATCAAGCAATCGGAAAAACTTCGCCACGTCTGTTACGAGATTCGCGGGCCAGCGCTCGAACGCGCCAAGAAGCTGGAAGAGGAAGGC
>DATJXP010000309.1:0-13743 GCA_035500035.1 Candidatus Acidiferrum sp.
TAGCCATGGCTCGCCAGTCGGTATATGGGGGCTAAGTCTGGTCTGTACAACAAAAATCACCGCGTTTTCAGCTGTAACGCGTCAGCTCTCCGGCAGTTGACCGGGGGTGGTGGGCGTCGCTTGCGCGTGCAGCCGCCGCAGGTGCTCCAGCGTGGCATGGCGCGCAGTGCGGGCCCGGTACTCGTCCAGCAAGCGCCGCAGTATGTCCCGAAACTCCTCCAGCATGCCCTCGGTGGGCGTGATGTGCTCCTTGCCGAACAGCTCCGTCACCTGCCCACCGTACGAGGTGGCATAGACCCGGCTCATCAGATCTTCGGTGGTGCTGTCGGGCCAGGCCCGGGCCAGTTCGAGCACTTGCAGCAGCAAGTCCATGTCGGGACTGCGGATTTCCCCCAATTCGTCCGGAATCTGCACCTCCTTGATGATGTCGGGTTTGCGGATCAACAAATTCACCAGTCGCATGCAAGGGGACCAGTCGATCTTCGGCCGCGCCCCGCTGCGGGTGGGGCGTGAAGAAAATTGAACCCCCCCACTATATGGGGGTGCGTCGGTGGGCGGTGCCGCCGGGGGTGGTTCGCTGGGGGTGGCCTTGGTGCTGCGCACCCCGGTCAGCTTGGCCAACTGGTCGAACATCAGCTGGCGGTACACGCCCTTGGGCAGTTTTTCCAGGAACGGTTGGGCCTGCTTGCTGAGCTGGGCCTTGCCTTCCAGCGTGTCGGTATTGATGCGAGCGGCCAGCGTTTCGAAGAAGAAGTCGGCCAGGCCCATGGCCTTGGCGAGGCTGGCTTCGAACGCGGTGGCGCCAATGGCGCGCACTTGCGTGTCCGGGTCCTGGCCTTCGGGCAAAAACAGGAAGCGCGCGCTGCGGCCGTCTTCCATCACCGGCAGTGCCTGCTGCAACGCGCGCCAGGCGGCTTCGCGGCCGGCGTTGTCGCCGTCGAAACAGAACACCACTTCCGGCACCAGTTTGAACAGCACGCGCAGATGCGCGGCGCTGGTCGCGGTGCCGAGCGTGGCGACGCTGTAGTGAATGCCGTTTTGCGCCAGCGCGATCACGTCCATGTAGCCTTCGACGATCATGAAACGTTCGGGGTGGCGCAATTTCTTGCGCGCCTCGTACAGGCCGTACAGCTCTTCGCCCTTGCGGAACACCGGCGTTTCCGGCGAGTTGAGGTACTTGGGTTTTTCGTCGCCGAGTACGCGGCCGCCAAAGCCGATGACGCGGCCGCGCGAGTCGCGGATCGGGTACATGATGCGATCGCGGAAACGGTCGTACAGCGGGTTGCGCTGGTTGTCGGGGTTTTCGATCAGCATGCCGGCTTCGAGCAGCAGCTTGCGTTTGTTGGCGTCGTCGCCGGCAAGTGCTTTCAGCACGTTGTCCCAACCGGGCGGTGCATAGCCGAGGCCGAAATCACGGGCGATTTCGCCGCTGAGGCCGCGCTTCTTCAGGTAATCGACTGCGCGCGCTTTCTGCGGATGCTGACGCAACTGCAGTTGGTAGAACGCACTGGCGTCGCTGAGAATTTTCAGCAGCGCGTCGTAACGCGAATCCTGTTGCTTGCTGCGACCGCTTTCTTCGCGCGGCACTTCGACGCCGATGCTCTTGGCCAGCGATTCCACCGCATCGACGAAATCGAGATTCTCGAAGTTCATCAGGAAGCCGAGCGCATTGCCGCCGGCGCCGCAACCGAAGCAGTAGTAGAACTGTTTCTCGGGTTGCACCGAGAACGACGGTGATTTTTCCTGGTGGAACGGGCACAGGCCCGAGTAGTTCTTGCCGGTCTTGCGCAACTTCACGCGCGGCTCGATCACATCGAGGATGTCGATGCGGCTGAGCAGGTCATCGATGAAGCGGGAGGGAATCAAACCGGGCATGGCGCGAGCATAGCGCAAGAGCCACACAGGGGCACGAGGACTGTAGGGGCACGCCATGGCGTGCCCAGATCACGAGTCAGGACAGGAGTTTTTTAACCAACTGACTGACAAGCCCCATGTCGGCGCGGCCGAGCAGTTGCGGGCGGGCGATGTTCATCACGGCGCCCATTTCCTTCATGGTCTTGGCGCCAACTTGCGTGATGGCGGCCTGGATGATGGCGGTGATTTCAGCTTCGCTGAGTGCGGCAGGCAGGAATTCCTGGATCACGCCGACTTCGGCCTGTTCGACCGCGGCCAGTTCAGGGCGACCGCCGGCTTCGAATTGTTTGATGGAGTCGCGGCGCTGCTTGACCATCTTGTCCATGACGGTGATCGCGCGCTCGTCGGTAACGTCCTGACGTTCGTCGACTTCGATCTTCTTGAATTCGGTGAGGATCAGGCGGATCGCGCCGAGGCGATCCTTGTCGCGCGCCCGCATGGCGTCCTTCATGGCTTCGGTGATGCGAGCCTTGATCGGATGGTCGGCCATGATGCGGGCGTCAGGAGGGGAGGCAGCGCGCTTAGAACAAACGCTGGGTGCGGCGCGAATCGCGCGACACTTTCTTCTGGTGACGTTTGACGGCAGCGGCGGCTTTGCGCTTGCGGATCGAAGTCGGCTTTTCGTAGAACTCGCGACGACGGACTTCAGCCAATACACCGGCTTTTTCGCAGGAACGCTTGAAACGACGCAGAGCTACGTCAAACGGCTCGTTTTCTTTGATGCGGACTACGGGCATAGGGTTTTCCCGGTAAATAGATCAAGTAAAGGTAAAGGTCGAACTGGCCAAGCCGGTTCAAGGGCGCGGATTGTACGGGGCAGCAGGGGTTTTGCCAAGCAAAACAAGGCCGAAATGGCGGCCTGGGGCGGGGTCTCAATCCAACTGCAGGCTCATGCCGGGGAAGATGCGGTTGTCGCTCAAGCCGTTGGCGCGCTTGAGGGTTTCCACCGATTTCCCGAACCGGCGGGCAATCTGGTACAGGTTGTCGCCGTCCTGCACCTGGTAGGTTTTGACCTTCTTGTCGCTGGCGGCTTCGGTCTCGGCCACGACCGAGTCGGAGGCGCTGGCGGGAGCGTGGATGGTCAGCTCCTGATTCGGCATCAGCTTGTTGCTGGTCAGATGGTTGTTCTTCTTAAGGCTGTCGACCGAAATGCCGAACCGCTTGGCGATGGAGCCGAGCGAGTCGCCGGAACGCACTTTATAGATGGTCGAAACCAGCTCCAGCGGGCCTTCGTCCGGCTCGTAATGGTTGAGACTGACGGCCATCAGCGGCTCGTCGGTGGTGGAGCCGGATTGGCGCACCAGCCGGAATTCGTCGCCAAGCTTGATCGGTTTGTATTCGCGCTGGCCATAGGCGACCGACTCGCGTTCGGTGCTGACCAACCGCACTTCCTTGGACCCCATCGCCGGCAACTGCAACTTCTGCTTGGCATGCAGCTTGGCGTTGACGGTCAGGTTGTTTGCGCGGCGCAGATCATCGACGCTGACCTTGAAGCTCTTGGCGATCTTCTCCAGCGTGTCGTTTTTCTTCGCCACATACTCGCCCGGACTTTTGGCGGCTTTCGGCGGCGAGGACTGGAAACGGCTGACGAAACGCTCGTAGGTGCCGAACGGAATGCGCAGACTGTAGGCTTCCGCATCGTCCGGCAGCGACGCGCGCAGCAGAGCGGGGTTGAGGCTACGAATGGTGGCGATGTCGGTGCCGGCATAACGCGCGGCGTCGTCCAGCGTCAGCATGCCTTGCACGCGGACGAGGTCGTACGCCAGCTCCTGGCCCAGGTCATCGACGTGGATGCCATATTGTTCGGGGTTGGAAACAATCAAGGAAGCCGCGATGAAGCGGGGAACGAATTCACGGGTTTGTTGCGGCAGGTGCGGGTAGATCTTCCAGAACGTCGGCGGGTCGTCGATGCTGCCGCCGGCTTTTTCCACTGAACGGGTGATACAGCGATAGCTGCAGTTATAGCCCGCCAGCGACAAATGCCAGTTGCCTTGATAGCTCTCGTTGAGCGCTTTCAGGTGATGGGCGGCGGCGCGGGTGGCCTTTTCCGGATCGCGGCGCTCGTCCACCCAGCCATCCACGCGCAGACCTTCGCCCTTGGCGGTGGCGGCCATGAACTGCCAGATGCCGACGGCGCCGGCCGAGCTGCGGATGGTGGGGTAGAGGCTGCTTTCCTGCAGCGTCAGGTATTTGAGTTCGTCGGGCACGCCTTCTTCGGCGAAGATTTTTTCGATCATCGGGAAGTAAGTAGCGCTGCGGGTGGCCCAGGAATGCAGGACGCCACGGCGGTTCTGCAGAAAGTCATTGATGGCGCGCTCTACCAGGCGGTTGGCGGTCATCGGCACCGTGGTACCGAGTTCGTTGGTGCCGCCTTCCTCTTCGTCCACAGGTACTGGCTCGGAACCCAATTCGAGGGCCGAACTCACCAGATCCTCGACTACCGGTCGGGGAGCTTTGCTGACAACAGGGGGTGGAGCGGGTGCGGGATCGGGGGTGACTGCAACAGGGGGCGGGACCGTGGCACAACCGGCCAAGGTCAATAAAATCAACAAGATGTTGATCTTTGCACCACTGCTAAATCGCACGCGTTCAAGTCTCTGTATTCGATCTTTTTGTAGGGGCTGGGGCCATTATCCATAAAAGAATGTGGATTAGTAGCCCGAAACCCGCCCGGAACCGGTCGTTGCCAGAAGGTCGCAAAACCGTCGAAAACGCCGGGCAGTCAGGGTTAGTGGGGGGGAGGTGGGAATTAGTTCCCCGGAATCGGCTCCCGCCGGCAAAAAACCGGGAGCCGGCCGGAGTGAAGGTCAGCCGATGGTCAGCGCCACCTTGCCGAAGTGGGCCTGGCTCAGCTGGTACTGATAGGCCTCGACCGCCTGGCTGAAGGTAAACACCTTGTCGATGACCGGGTGGATGTCGTTGACCTCGATGGCGCGGTTCATGTTTTCGAACATGGCGCGATTGCCGACGAAGATGCCATGGATACTGCCGCCCTTGAGCATCATCGTGTGCGGGTTGGTGTCGCCCTGGAAACCCGACAGTACGCCGATCAGGCCGATCTTGCCGCCATAGGCCAGCGACAGCATCGATTGTTTCAGCGTGCCGGCGCCGCCGACTTCCACCACGCAATCGGCACCAACGCCATTGGTTTGGCGCATGACCTCGGTGTGCCATTCCGGATGCTGTTTGTAGTTGATGAGGCCGTCGGCGCCGAGTTTTTTGGCGCGCTGCAGTTTTTCATCGCTCGACGAGGTAACCAGTACGCGGGCACCGGTTGCCTTCGCCATCTGCAGTGCTTGCAGCGAAACGCCGCCGGTGCCGAGCACCAGCACGTTGTCGCCGGGCTTGATCGGGCGACCTGCCACCATCAGCGCATGCCAGGCAGTGACACCGGCGCAAGGCAGCGTGGCGGCTTCGATAAAAGTGAGGTTGGCCGGCATGTGCACGGCATCCTGCTGGTTGAACACTACGAACTCGGCCAGCACGCCATCAACCGGGCTGCCGATGGCCGGGCGATCGGCACCGCCCGGCGGGCCGTCGAGCCAATTGCGGAAGAAAGTGCCGCACACGCGATCGCCGATTTTGAAGCGGGTGACGCCGGCGCCGACGGCGACCACTTCGCCGGCACCGTCCGACAGCGGGATCAGATCGCTCTGCACCACACCGCCGAAATATTTGCCTAGCGGAATCACGAGATCGCGGAAGTTGACGGACGCCGCGCGCATTTCGACCAGGATTTCGCCGGGGCCGGCGGAAGGTTTTGGACGCTCGACTTGAACGAGGCCGTCGAAAGTCGTGCTGCCTGCTTTGATGACGTAGGCTTTCATGGCGGTTTCCCCTTGCAGTTTTTGGCGCAATCTTACCATGGCGTCATACGCACGTTTTCAGCGTTCGTATCAGCGCTGCATCGAGAGTTGCGCATGCTATGATGCCACCCCGTTTCAAGCCTCCCACACGTCTCCCATGCTAGTGCTCGGCATCGAAACTTCCTGCGACGAAACCGGCATCGCGCTGTACGACAGCGAGCGCGGCATCCTGGCGGAAGCGTTGTACAGCCAGATCAAGCTGCATCAGCAGTTCGGTGGCGTGGTGCCGGAGCTGGCGTCGCGCGATCACATCCGCAAGACGCTGCCGCTGATCCGCGAGGTGATGACGCGCGCCAACTGCAGCGGCGGCGACATCGACGGTGTCGCCTATACCTCGGGCCCTGGCCTCGCTGGCGCGTTGTTGGTGGGCGCAGCGATAGGCCGCTCGCTCGGCATGACGTGGAACGTGCCGACCATCGGCGTGCATCACATGGAAGGTCACCTGCTGGCACCGTTGCTGGAAAAAGAGGGGCCACAGTTTCCGTTCGTCGCACTGCTGGTGTCCGGCGGCCACACCCAACTCGTCGCCGTCGAAGACATCGGCCGCTATCAAGTGATCGGTGAATCGGTGGACGATGCCGCCGGCGAGGCGTTCGACAAAGTCGCCAAACTGCTGGGTTTGCCGTATCCCGGTGGACCGCAAGTGGCCAAGCTGGCGCTGCAGGGCGCGCCGAATCGCTTCATGTTTCCACGGCCGATGACGAATCGCCCAGGTCTCGACTTCAGCTTCAGCGGTCTGAAGACCTACGTGCTGACCACGGTGCAGGAACATACGAAGGACGGCGTCATCGACGCGCAAACCAGAGCCGACATCGCGCACGCCTTCCAGGAAGCCGTGGTGGCGACGCTGACGATCAAGTGTCGCCGCGCGTTGCAGCACACCGGCATGCACACGCTGGTGATCGCTGGCGGCGTCAGCGCCAACACGCGTTTGCGCGAGGAACTGGGCGCGATGGCGAGCGGCGAAAACGCCAAGCTGTATTATCCGAAATTGCAGTATTGCACCGACAACGGTGCGATGATTGCTTACGCTGGTTGCCAGCGCCTGCTGGCCGGCCAATGCGACGATCTGGCATTCCACGCGCGGCCGCGCTGGAACCTGGAAACGTTGCCGCCGCTGTAAGTGGCGCCACAACAACGAGCGAGTACCGCGGGAGTCACATGGACATCGTTTACGTAAGAGGCCTCGAAGTCAAAACCGTCATCGGCGTCTATGACTGGGAGCGCGAGATCAAGCAGCCGATCACTGTCGATCTCGATATGGCCTGCGACATCGCCAAGGCCGCGAAGACCGACGACCACAACTTCGTACTCGACTACAAGATCGTTTGCGTGCGTGTGACGGAATTCATCGAGAAGAGCCATCTCAAGCTGCTGGAAGCGATGGCCGAGGAAATCGCCACGCTGGTCCGCAAGGAATTCAAAGTACCGTGGGTGCGCGTGCGCGTCGGCAAGCCGGCGGCGATCACCGGTGCCAAAGATGTCGGCGTCATCATCGAACGCGGTGCCAAACCAGAGGGGCTGGCGGTGCCGTGACCTGGGCCAGCCTCAGCATCGGCAGCAATCTGCGGGCGCGCGAGAATTTCGGCTCCTGCCTCGACATGCTGCTGTTGCAGTTCCATGACCTCGTGCTGTCGTCCGTGTTCGAAAGCGTCGCCGATGATGGCAGCTCTACTTATCTGAACATGGCGGCCGGTTTTGAAACCGAACTTGCGTTGCCCGAACTGGTGCGCTGGCTCAAACAGACCGAAACCAAACACGGCCGCAATCGCAGTCCTGAACGCAAACACGAAGTGGCACTGGATCTCGATCTGTTGACCTATGGCGAACAGACAGGCACTTTCGACGGCATCGTGCTGCCGCATCCCGACATACTCACCAAGGCCTACGTGCTGTGGCCGCTGGCGCAGATCGCCGGCAAGCGTAAACATCCCGTGTTGAAGCAGAGCTTCGCAGAATTGCGGCGGCAGCAAACTCCGGGTGCAGGCAGTCTGAAACCGGTGGCGTTCGATTGGCACGGCAGGAAATTGTCGAGTCCGGCTTGAGAACGCGGCCACGACGCGCGGGAGGATTCATGTATCCGTTCAAAGAAGGTTATTACGCGGTGCGCAACGGCTGGTATGTGCTGGCGTTCGCGCAAGACCTGAAGCAACAGATCGTCTCGCGCTGGCTGTTGAACGAACCGGTAGTGCTGTATCGCAAGCAGAACGGTGAGCCGGTGGCGTTGAGCGGGTTGTGCCCGCACCGGTTCTTTCCGCTCGGCAAGAGCCGGCTGCACGACGACATCATCACCTGCGGCTATCACGGCTTTTCGTTCAATGCCGACGGCGCCTGCACCGACATTCCCGGCCAGGACAACATTCCATCGTCGTGCAAACTGCGCAAATACCCGGTAGTCGAGCACGGCATGTGGATCTGGGTGTGGGCCGGCGATGCCGACAAAGCCGACAAGACACTGCTACCCGACCTGGCGGAAATCAGTCACGACCGTGCCGGCTTCACGACCATGCCGTTCTACTTCCATGAATTGAAGGCGCGTTATCAACTGCTGAACGACAACCTGCTCGATCTGTCGCACTTGGCGTTTCTGCACGCGACCACCATCGGTGTCGGCGCCAACGCGACGACGCCGGAAGAATTGACCGAGGAACCGCGCATCATACGCAGCCGGCGCCGCATGCCGAATTGCCCGTCGCCACCGGTGGTGAAGACGACGATCGGTTACGAAGGCCTTGTCGATCAAGTCAACGGCATGGATTTCTACGCGCCCGGCCTGCATGCCGGTTTCGCCGACATGTTCTATCCCGCCGGTCACCCGCAGGCCGGTCAGCTGTTGCGCAAGTCACAGGTGTTTCATGCCGTGACGCCGGCGACGAAAAATACCTGCTACTACTTTTTCGGCATGGCGTCCGACGACGTTCCGCAGATGGAATTGATGAAGGAATATCTCAAACAGACCGTCGCTGAAGACATCGACGCGTCCGAAGCCATCGAACAGATGCTCACCATTCACGGCGAACCGCAGCGCGAAGTGGTCAAGTTCAGCGATCGCAACACCGTGCGCGGCCGCTTGCTGTTGCAGAAGATGATGGAAGCCGAACGGACGAGCCAGCCGTAACGAGGCCAGCCATGGACAAACGACTTGAACGGTTGAATGCGCTTTGCCCGGCACAACTGGCATCCAGGAGCAGGCATAGATGACGCTGCAACTTCCCGAGCTGCAACACGACTGCAACGCTTGCAGCGGCCTGTGTTGCGTGGTGCTGCCGTTCGATGCCGACCAGGGTTTTGGTTTCGACAAGGAGGCGTTGACGCCGTGCCGGCATTTGCGGGATGACTTTGCCTGCGGCATCCACACCGAACTCGATGCCAAGGGTTTCAAAGGTTGCATTCACTACACCTGCCACGGCGCCGGCCAGCGCGTCACCCGCGCGTTCGGCGAGAGCAACTGGCGCAGTAATCCGGACAAGGCACACGAGATTTACGCCATGTTCAGCAGCATGCAGCGACTGCATGCGTTGCAGGCGTTACTGCACACTGCGCTGGGCGCGCTGGGCGAAGGTGACTGGAAAGCGCGATTGCTGGCGCAGCAACAGCAACTGGAACAACTCTGCGTGCAGTTGGAACAGCAGCGCGCAGCCGACGTGGAAACCGCGATCGCGCAAGTCCACGCCTTGCTGCGTCAACTGCAAACCGCGCCGACGATCGTAGCGATCCGTACGGCTCGGCAGTCCGGCTAGATCAGCGTCAGATTGGCTGCCGGTATTTGGCTCAACTGTGCATTGATACCGACCAAGTCCACCGTGGTCCCGCTGCCGTGCGCGATCTCGGTGTAGCTGCCATTGGCGCTGCTCTGCATGAACAGCACGTATGACGTGTGGGTGCCATGGGTAATGGTTTCTTCGACAAAGCTCGCGTTACCGGCAGTCACTTCCTGGAAGGCCACGCCGGTATGCAGCGTCAATGTCGTCGCGGTTCCGTTCGGGGAAAGTGCCTGCACCTGCGTCACGCTGTTGTTGCTGATGGTGAGATTGAGATGATCGTACGGATCGACGTCCAGCAGCGTGGTCGCCGAGCCGGCCGGAATGAAAGTCGTCGTCTCGGACTGCTCGACATAGAGTCCGCCGGCAGCCGGCTGCACGAAAGTAACGGCGGTAACCGTGTTGCCTTGCACTGTTGTCTCGGTAACCGGACCACCCACAGTGCCGGAGAAAGTGGCGTCGGGCGACACTGCCAACGTGTGGGTTTTGGTAGTGCTGGTATTGGACGTGCTGCCAGTGCCGGCGCTGTTGTAGGTGACGACTTCCTGCATGCCGGTTATCGCGCTGCCAGTGGTAGTGAAGTTGATGCCGGCGGTGCCGAAGTGCGTGGTCGTCGTTGGTGACGTTACCGTCGTCGTCACCGACGACACGTGATACAGCGATGTGGAAGGATCCTGGGTAAAGAGAATGCTTTCGGTCGCGCTGGTGCCGGTGAAGGTCGCTTTCACCGTTCCTGCCGTTGAATCCACCGAAAATGTTTCGTTGGCAGGAATCTTGAGCGCGATGGTCTTGCTACCGAAAACCAGGCTCACTCCGGTGACACCGGTGGAGCCGATAGTGAACTGGACACCGTTGCCTGACGCCGGGGTGGCATCTCCCACCAAACTATCTGCGTCGAATTGAATGTCGGACATGCTGCACCTCCCTCGGGTGATCAAGTGAAGTCTGACGCGGTGCAATTTACTTCAAGACCCTGCAAGTCCGCATGAATGGTGCATGAATGGAATTTGCCGTGTTGACTGTTCGTGAAGCGAGTCACGATTTCATTAGTCAAACGTATTCAGTTTTCGTAGTAGTGGACAAAGCACGGTGAGAGCGAGCTTTCAAATACCTTTCGAAAGCTGCCGCATTGTCGTGAGAGTGTAATGAGAGGGCGAAGTTTGGTGGGGCGGGGGAACTAAACCCCCGTCCGCCAGTCCTCTGCCTTTGGCTCTACATGTTTAGCGTCGTCTATTATTTGACCTGGTACCGCCCGACGGGCAGGGTGTGAAGGTGTCGGTCAGATGCTGGAGATTGAAACAGCCGCGACAACCCATGAGCTGCGTGGGATCCCATGGGAAATCGTGGTCTGTGAAGTCGCAGAACATTTGTTCGAAGGATTTTGGACCCAGTACACGACATTCTGTGCGCTAGGATTGAAGTTTTCTATGATCGCAAGTATGTAGCTGCTCGCGTGATAGCTTGCCTGCTGCCACTCGCGTGCAGTTAATGAAGGCGAACACAGCCCAAGTGAACTCTTTACCTCCACGTACCGTTTCTGCGCTCCGCGTTGAGCAAATATGTCGTAGCCGAGCTGTTGGCGTGACACGATGTGAGTGGTCCAGCCAGCGGCTAAAAGTGCGGCAGCGACGTATTGTTCTGCCTCCCATCCGCTATTTGTGTTGGGTGGAGGAGTAGGCGTTCCGCTAAGCACTGGTTGAAGTGTGACTGCTGGGCTAACGGGTAGTGTTGATGTGGGCACAACTGGTTGTTTGAGTGGAGAAGATGGTGCGTTCGAAGGGGTTAGGCTCGATCCTTTCGTCCATCCAGAGGACTTGGTCAGCCATGCATTCAATGGATGTGCCATTGAGTCATCAAAGTATGTTGATAGCTCTTGTTTGGAAAAGTTGAAGTCCGCTGCAAAGTCCATCAAAGAAACTTTCTGCCTAGTCCCAATTACCAAGCCTGGATCTGCATCATGATAGAGGGCCACCAATAGTGGCAGCACTGGGATGCGGGAGCCAGATGGTGCAAGATATGGGGCAAAATTTGCAGTGTTCTGAAGGTCTGTAACTGCGTACCCATTACCTGCAGGGTCAATACGAAGCCACTTAGGGTGACTTTCATTTCTATAAGCAGCGCCTGTAGTACAAAGTGAACACCTACCACCAGCTAAGCTATGGGCATTAACAGTCTGAAGGTACCTGCACGCACTGCGGTGCTGATTCAGAAAGGTTGGGCTTGAAAGATCGGCAACGGGAGCATAACAACCAATACCTTTTTGCAAGTTAAGATTGTTTCGCCAAGTGTTCTGTGCTGTCGTATTACTTGGACCTATAAGCCCTGTGCGTGCCAAGTAATTACCTTCAAAAATTGAAAGAACGCAGTTATTGCTCGGTTGAGAGGTCTTGGTGAACAAGTCATCGAGTAATGACTGTAAGACCTCTGTTCTAATGAATGAGCCTGAAAACATGCTTGGAATGCTATTTTGGAAAAACTTCATCCCGAGAAAGAGCTGCACAAATCGCCCTCTGAACCCAAGGCCAATTGATTTTTTGTGTCGGCTTAGAGATGCAAGTGCATCTGTAAATAGGGTGTTGTTAGTTGTGGGAATCATGTTTCGATCTAGGCCAAAGCAGCTAAGAATTATTTGATTCAAGCGATCTCAAATATTCAGGAACTGAGATGAAATCGCGCATGAGTGCCTGATATAGCGTTCTTGGGGTGCTTGAATAGGTCAACTGTCTTCCATCTTCACCAGCCCGAAGAGGTGGCAGATCGGATAGAGCGTCTTGAGCCGAGATTCTGCCTGGTAAATCTGAAAACAATGGAGAAATTGATTGTATGGAAGTGATTGGCGCTGGGGGACGCCATGTAAACTCTTTCTCGGATTGGCGCCCTACTAGAATGACACGTTTTCTCCGCTGGGGGATTCCATATTCTTCTGTTGACAATACAGCAGCCGAAATGGACGGCATCACTGATGCAAATGCTTTACGGACGGCGGTGAAAACTCGACCCCTATCCATGCTCAAGAGCCCAGTTACATTCTCGAAGACAAAGCCGTCGGGCTTGGCGCTGTTGAGGAACGCTGCGTAATCCCATATTAGGTGATTTCGTGGGTCATTCATCGAACGCTGATTCCCCGCAGTCGAAAAACCTTGGCACGGGGGGCCCCCTAAAACCCAGAATGGGCGTCCGTCTTTTCGAGCATATAGGGCAGCATCTAAGAGCTTCGAGATGACAGCTTTGTCCGAGACGCTTCCAGCTACCACATTGGTGTGAACATTTTTGGTGTAGGTTGAGAGGTAGACTGCTTCGATATCGTTGGCAATCAACGGCTCCCATCCTGCCCATTTGAATCCGAGTCCCATTCCTCCGGCTCCTGAAAACAAATCAACAAAAATTCCCGGAGGTCCAAGAGTCTTCGCAATCTGATATGCCAACAATGGCGGAACTGCATTGCCAATCTGTGTGTTTATCGCAGTCTGGGAGCCAAGGAACTCAAAGTTGTCTGGGAAACTTTGAAGCCTAGCCGCCTCTCGTTGGGAAAGAACCCGATCCTGCTCATAGTGGATGTGGCATCCATTGCCTGGCCTGCTGAAGTATGTGTTGATTGTATATGCGGGCTCGTTGCGTTTTAGGCGACCGTAATAAGTTGATCGACTTCCTTCGCCACGTTTAAAACTTTCACGAATTTGCTCAAGTCTCCTTGATGGAATCTCGGCAGGAATATTTTTCCAGTTGCCACCTTCCGGAACGCTAGTAACTATTCGCATGTCGAGCTCGCTAAGGCGAGCCGTAATATGATTGGCGATTAAAGTGACATCTTTAGTGTTCCATGTTTGCGAGAATGCACCGTCGGGTTCACCTGCTTCCGGTAATTCAGTGTTCTTGAATGGCTCGATGTTCATGCGGCGCGATACTCTGTTGCTGCCTCCGCCACACAGGTCGTGGAATGGCAAGAGGCGCGGTATTTGTATTTGCTGATATTTCTATAATGCTTCAAATATTCATGGTGCTCGTCATCAGTTAAGGAGCTAAAAGCTTCTAAAATAGTTTTGTACTCTCCATGTGTTAAGCCGTAAATGCACTTAGCTACATAAGCATCTACAGCGAACGCAGTAGAATCGGACGACTTTAAAGCATCCATTACCAACTTTGGGAGAATCGTGTCATTTCTTAGAGATGAGAGTCTTGGAACAGCCACTTTTCGCAGTGAC
>DATJXP010000310.1:0-2121 GCA_035500035.1 Candidatus Acidiferrum sp.
CGCGTTGGGCACGACGGGCAACCTGGCCGGATTGCTCATCGGCGTTGCGCTGCGCGTATCAATGCCATGGCTGTTCCTTATGTCGGCCGGATGCCTGACACTTTGCCATGTCGGATCGCTGGCCGCGCTTTGGTGGTGCAAGCCATGGCTGCGACCGCGACGCACGCAGTTCGCCTTGTCAGCGGCGCGCGAACTGCTCGGCTCCGGCTCAGGATTCTTGTTCCTACAGATCGCCGGGGCAGTCGTGTTCAGCTCCGACAATGTGGTAGTTGGCCATTATCTTGGTGCGAGCCAAGTCACACCTTATAGCGTTACCTGGAGGCTGGTCGGTTTTACAGCAGTGTTGCAAGCGCTGGTTTTCCCGGCGTTGTGGCCTGCCTATGCCGAGGCGCATGCGCTGGGCGACCTTGCCTGGACGCGAAGGACTTTTCGACTGATGATGCGAGTTACCCTGGCGCTCAACTTTGGCTGTGCCGTGATGTTGGTTGTATTCGGAAAGCCTCTGATTCGCTGGTGGGCGGGGGAGGCGGCGGTACCTTCGACGATGCTCCTCGTTGCGATGGGAAGCTGGGCGGTCATCAGCGGCTGCATGACGGCTGAGTCGTGCCTGCTGGCGGCGGTTGGGCGTACTCGCCTGCAGGGAGTGCTCTCAATCGTTGCCGCGGCGGTAAACCTGGCGCTGTCAATTATTTTGGTGCAACGCATCGGGGCGGCAGGTGTCATCGGAGGCACAATTCTGTCGTACGTGCTCGTGCTTGTTGTGCCGCAGAGCCTGATTGTCAGGAATGTGCTTCGCGAATCGGATCCCGTTGCATTTGAAACAACGCGGCAAGCGGTAACCGGCAGTCAATTGCAGGCAATCAGCCAGTAGCTACTCTCGCCGGCCATACAAGCCCCACGCGTTTCGCCATGCTAAGATATCTCGCTTTCAGGAGACTCCATGTCCATCACTCCATCCCGTCGTCGCTTCCTGCAAACAGCAGCCGGAGCAAGCGCACTGGCGATCAGCACATCATCGCGTTCTTTCGGCAACACGCGCGTACTGGAAATCAACTCTAACTATCCAGCACCTCCCGGACCGGATCGCCTGCCGCCCGAGTGGTATCAGCGCAAGATCAAGCAAGTGCAGGCCAAGATGGCCGAGCGCAATCTGAACGCGATGGTGCTGCTCAACGCACACAACGTCGTGTACACGACCGGCTACTTTCACCTGCCGACGGAGCGTCCACTGGCCGTGCTGATTCCGGCATCCGGGGATCCAGCACTGTTTGTGCCGGCTCTTGAGTCCGACCAGGTGAAGCTGTGGTGGATCAAAGATGTCGACGTCTACTTCGACTATCCCGGGCCGGTGAACCGTGTGCGGTGGATTTTCGAGCGAGTCAACTCTCGCGGTCTCGGTGGCGGAACCATCGGCATCGAAGAGTGCACGCCATCGAAGCGCGAACAGATGCAACTCGGTGCACCCAAGGCAAAGCTGGTGGACGCGGGCGACATCGTCGAGCAAATGCGCTGGGTAAAGGACGCCGACGAGATCGGCGTCATGCGACGGGCCACGTACTTTGCTGACTACACAGTCGCCGCCGGCCGCGCCTATATCGAGGCCAATGGCAGCGTCACCGAAGATCAGATCCTGAAAGCCACTGCCGACGCGGTGGCCGACAAGATGTCGAAAGAATTGACTAGCGTGGTCGGCATAGGAATCGAACCGCCGTTCGGCGGGCTGGTTCCCTTTGGACCGCGGTCGGCCTTTCCTCATGCGGTGCCGAGTAAGGACGTCCTGAAGAAGGGGGATGCGCTGATTCTGAGTTACGGAGCGATGGTGGGAGGCTACAGCGTGGAGTGCGAGCGCTCCTTCTGCGTCGGGCAGCCCACCGACCAGGCCAAGAAGCTATTCGATGCCATGTTGGCAGCACACGATACCGCAGCCGCAAATCTGAAGGAAGGCATGGTCGCCGAGGAGGTCGACAAGATGAGCCTCGATCAGGTTCGCAAAGCCGGTTACGCACAGTTCCTCAAGCACCGCACCGGCCACGGAATTGGGCTCGAAGGTCACGAAGGCCCGTGGATCGCTGAAGGCGACAAGACTGTGCTGAAGGCAGGCATGACGTTCAGTTGCGAGCC
>DATJXP010000311.1:0-6567 GCA_035500035.1 Candidatus Acidiferrum sp.
GAGCAAGCGACTCCGACTCTTCTTGTCATCCTGAGTCGACTGCGAGAAAACCGTCCTCGCATTGATGAAATCCGATGACAGCCCATTTCCTGCTCACAAGCCCGAAGGCCAATCGCGGCGAGCCGGTGCTGCGGGAGAGGAGCGGTAGCGACGAGCTGCAGCAGCGGGGAGCGCAAGCGATTGGCAAGCGCTGTACTCGACAAGGAAATGGGCTACAACTAATCACCCGACAGAATCTGCATGATGCGACCGCTGATACGCTCGAGCGGTTGCACTTCCCTGGCGGCGCCGAGCTCGACCGCCGAGCCTGGCATGCCCCACACAACGCTGGTTGCTTCGTCCTGCGCGATGGTGTGGGCGCCGGAATCCTGCATGTCTTTCAAACCCTGCGCGCCGTCCTTGCCCATGCCGGTCAGGATGATGCCCATCGCATTGGGGCCGGCCGCGTTGGCGACCGAGCGGAACAACACGTCGACGCTGGGCTTGTGACGGTTCACCGGCACGTCGTCGCTGAGCTTGCAGCGCCAGCGCGCGCCGTCGCGTACCACCATCAGGTGTTTGTCGCCGGGCGCGATGAAGGCATGGCCCGGCATGATCAGGTCGCCGTCCTTCGCTTCCGTCACCTTGATGCGGCAGTGCGAGTTGACGCGATCGGCGAACGCCCTGCTGAAGGTCACCGGGATGTGTTGCGCGATCACGATGCCGGGAATGTTGGTCGGGAACGATTGCAATACTTCGCGGATCGCTTCGGTGCCGCCGGTGGAGGCGCCGATGGCGATCAGCTTGTCGGTGGTCTTGAAGTGCGGGCGGTTGACCTCCGGAATCACGTCTTCGATCAGGTAGCGCTGGTCGGTGCCGGTGCGCAACCGGCGCGGTTGCAACGCCTCCACGTGGACTTCGACCTGGCCGGTGCGCGCGCGCACTCTGGCCCTGGCGGCGATCTTTACCTTTTCGATCACTTCTTCCGCGTAATCGCCGATGGTGTTGGCGAAATCGATCTTGGGCTTGCTGACGAAATCGACGGCGCCGAGATTGAGCGCATTCA
Source organism: Candidatus Acidiferrum sp. (assembly GCA_035500035.1). GTDB lineage: Bacteria > Pseudomonadota > Gammaproteobacteria > Pseudomonadales > Pseudohongiellaceae > CAILUG01. The sequence continues at coordinate 1,046 of DATJXP010000311.1, forward strand.
GCGTGATGTCGGCGCCCTTTTCGGTCAGCGTCGAGATCATCACCACCGGCAGCGGATGCAGCCGCATCAGATTGCTGAGGAACGTGAGCCCGTCCATTCTCGGCATTTCGACGTCGAGCGTCAGCACGTCGGGATTGAGCAGCTTGATCTTCTCGCGCGCCATGTAGGCGTCGTGCGCGGTGCCGACCACCTCGATGCCGGGATCGGCCGCAAGGATGTTGGTCAGCAGTTTCCTGACCAGCGCGGAGTCGTCGATGATGAGCACCTTGATTTTGGCCTGGGCATTCATGGCGGTGGCTTCCTGGATCAGAACAAATCGATGTCGCCCGAGATCGGCGCGGTATTGAGCGACTGCATGTATTCCTTCTCGCGCTGCTCGATGGTGTTGTTGTGCAAGCTCTGCAGCCGCTTCACCAGCACGCGGCCGCTGTGCGGAAAGAAGTTCACCTTGCGCGGATAGATCAGGCCGAGATCGTGGCTTTCGAGCGGAATGCCTTCGGCGAACAGGAACTTCTTGGCGAAACGGATGTTCTTCTGGCCAACGTCGGACATGTTCTCGATGATCTGGCCGCCGCCGAACAGCTTGGCTTTCAGGCTCTTCTTCGGCGAGCCGCGCTTGAGGATTTCGTTGACGAGGCTTTCCATCGCGAACAGGCCGTAGCGGGTCGAGCCTTCGGCATCGCTGGCCGCTTCGTTGCCGGGCAGCATGAAGTGGTTCATGCCGCCGAGTCCGCTGCAAGGATCGTAGATGCAGGCCGACACGCACGAACCCAGCACGGTGGTGATCATTTCCTGGTTGTCGGTGACGTAGAACTCGCCCGGCAGGATCTTGGCGGTCTCGCAGTTGTTCACCTTGTCGTAGTATTTCTTGATGTGGGCAAAGCTGGTGCCGGAGTTTCTCATCACGCCACTCCTGTTCTCTGGTAGGTGGTCTTGCCGATCAGCGAATAACCCAGCGACTCCGACGACGCTACCGTTTCCGAATGCCCGAGGCACAGATGGGTGCCGGGCACCTGGTAGGCGGCGAACTGCGTCAGGATCTTCTCCTGCGTCGGCTTGTCGAAATAGATGAAGACGTTGCGGCAGAAGATCACGTCGAACTTGCCGTGCATCGGCCACGGTTGCACCAGGTTGAGCTTGTTGAAGGCAATCAGCGACTTCAGCTTGTCGGTCGCCATCCACGCGTCGCGCTGCATGCTCTTGACCGACACCTGGGCCGGCACGAACCAGTCATCGATGACTTCGCGCGGCACCTTGTCGAATTCGCGGGTTTCGTAGGCCCCGCGCCGTGCGCGCGCCAGGCAGTTTTCGTCGAGATCGGTGGCCAGAATGCGGATGTCGCGCTGGTTGGCATCGGGAATCACCCGCAGCACGGAGATCGCCAGGCAATAGGCTTCCTGTCCGGTCGAACAGCCGGCCGACCACAACCGCAGCCTGCCCTTGCCGCGCGTCCGCTGAACCCACTCCGGCAGTATCACCTGTTCGAGAAACTCGTAATGATGGCTCTCGCGGAAAAACGACGTCAGGTTGGTGGTGATCGCATTGCAGAAATGCGTACCTTCCGCGTCGTAATTGTTGCGGACGTAGTCGATGTACGCCGTGAAGCTGTCCAGTCCCAGCGCACGCAGGCGCGGCGTGAAGCGACGCTTGACGAGTTCGCGCTTGGATTCCGACAGCGAGATACCGGTGCTTTCCAGCACCAGTTCGCGAATCGCGGCGAACTCGGCCGTCCGCAATTCGAAATCGTATACGAGTTCCTGGTTCATGCGGCGCCCCTAGAACAGCTCGATGGCGGAGTCCTTCTGTTCGTGCCGGTATTCAGGAAAAATCGCCTGCAACACCGAAAACTCGGCGCTGACGCTGAAGATGCCCACCACGCGTTCCAACAACGGCAGGTCATCGGTTTCGACCGCCTCGCGCTCGCCTTCCTGCTCGCCGATCAGACGGCACAGTTCCATCACATGACGCAGCCGTTGGCTGAACTCGTCATGGAACTGCATCGCGATCAGCAGTTTGTTCATTTCGGCGCCGATGGCTTTGCCCTGTTTGCCGCCGCTGTTTTCGCTGTGATCCTGCAGTTCGTCGCACAAACGCGCCGACGTGGTCACCGCATCGACGATGCCGCGGAAGGCATCGTCTGCCTCCATCAGGATGGCGTGCAGCTGTTTCTCGCACAGCAACGCTAATTTTTTCTCTTTCATATCAGCCGCCGAGCTGTCCGGCGATACCGAGTTCGTCCGCCATCTGGTAAAGCTGTACCGAATAATTTTCCCATTCCACCTTGCCGCCTCCGGCCAGGAAGTGACGGAAAAAAGCCACCAGCATCTGCACTCCGGCCGAATCGACCAGGCTGATGTCGCCGCCGTCGACCACCACATGCTGTTTCTTCGACTTCAACAGCTTGCACAGTTCGGCATGCAGGCCGTCGAGGCTGTTGATCTGCAGACGGGCCGGCAAGGTGATGCGGGCCACCGCGGTTTTGCGAGACTTGCTGTTGTTGGTTTTCATGTTCGTTTCCCGTTGCTGCATCGTGAGGGTTCGCTGACGCGCAATCGCCCGTCGTCAGAACTCGGCCCAATTCTTGTCTTCGTCGTCGTGGCGCGCAGGCGGTGCCGCCGGTTTGGCGGCTGCTTTCGCCTGCGGCGCGGGTTTCGCCGTTCTGGCGGCACCCGGCTTCGCGGACGCCGGTGCGGGTTTGCGGGCCATGGCAGGTTTGGCGGCGGTCGCCGGCTGTCTCGGCGCCGGTTCCCGTGCAACAACGTGCGGTGCCAGACCGGTATCGAAGAAGGCAATCATGGTTTCCAGCATGCCGGCCTGTTCGTCCAACGTTCTGCCGGCACCGGCGGCCTGCTCGACCAGCGAAGCGTTCTGCTGCGTCATCGTGTCCATCTCGCTGACGGCGCGGTTGATCTCGTCGAGACCGGCGGCCTGTTCGTCGCTGGCGGTGGAAATTTCGGCGACGATGTCGTTGACCTTCTTCACCGCCATCACGATTTCGTCGAGCGTCTGGCCGGATTTGTTGACCAGGTTGGAACCTTCGCGCACTTTTTCGCCGCTGTCCTTGATCAGGTCCTTGATCTCTTTCGCGGCCTTGGCGCTGCGGCCGGCGAGGTTGCGTACCTCATCGGCCACTACCGCGAAGCCGCGGCCCTGATCGCCGGCGCGCGCGGCTTCGACCGCCGCATTCAATGCAAGCAGGTTGGTCTGGAACGCGATCTCGTCGATGACGCCGATGATTTCGTTGATCTTGCTGCTGGATTCGCTGATGGCCTGCATCGCGGCAACCGCCTTGTTGACCACCTGGCCGCCGTTCTCGGCGGTTTCGCGCGCGGCCCGCGCCAGGTTGTTGGCCTGGATCGCATTGGCGGCGTTCTGCTGTACCGTGGTGGTGATCTCTTCCATCGCAGCAGAGGTTTCTTCCAGGCTGGCCGCCTGCTGTTCGGTGCGGCTGCTCAGGTTGATGTTGCTGTTGTTGATCTCGACCGCGCCGTGCTTGACCCGCACCGCGCTGCCCTGGATGTCGCTGACGACGGACACCAGCTTGTCGACGGTTGCGTTGAGCGCCTGCTTCAACACGGCGAAGCTGCCCTGGTAATCCTGCGTCAGCTTGCGCGTCAGGTTGCCGTTCGCCAGCGCCTCGAGCGCGGCGTTGGCATCGGCGACGACGGTTTCGAAATTGCCGATCATGTCGTTGACGCCGGCAGCCAGCGTGGCCTGGGTTCCCTGCAACCTTGAAGTATCGACGCGTTTGCCGAGTTCACCGGCGCCGGCGGCGGCGATGGCTGTCGTCATCAGTTGCTGGAATTGGTGCTCGGCGGCGGCGAGACCGTCGAGCTGTTTCTTGTGGCCGGCGGTTTCGGCGGCAAGTTTGTCGGCGGCGGCCTGCGCGGCGGACCTGGCGGCGACCAGTTGCGCCATCAAGGCATCGGCCTGTTTGCCGGCATCGGTGAGATCCTGCCATTCCAGCAAGGTGCCGAGACGGCGGCGGCTGGCATCGAATACCGGGCTCAGCGTCAGCCGGCAGTGATGATTGCCATGCGTGAATTCATCGTTGCGTGGCGCCATCAGCGCGTCGAATACCGTGCGCTGCAGGATCGACGGCGGATACAGCGAGTCGAGTTTGCTGCCGACCAGCGCATCGGCATTGAACGACGGCAGCGCGCCGCGCAGATCGTGTTCGCAACCACGCAACAGTTTCAACGCGGCGGGATTGGCATGCACGATGGCATGGCTCTCGTCGGCCAGCAGCATCGGCGTCGAAGCGGCTTCGAGTACGGCGGCCTGGCGCCGCAACGACTGGTCCTTGCCGCTGTTGGCGGCATTGAGTGCCTGCAATACTTCGGTTTCCTGTTCGCGCAAGCCGGCGTCGTCATCGTGACCGCCGAGTATTCTGTTGAAAATGCCCATCTGTTTCTCCCGCGTCGTTATTCAGTTTGTTGTTACGGTGTTCATGCGGCCTGTTTGGCTTCGTCGCGCTCGTGGATACGTTTCCAGTCGATCAGGTTGTCGATCTCGAGCAGGATCACCAGTTTGTCGTTGATCATGCCGAGCCCCTGCACGAAGTCGTCGCTGATCTTGCCGCCGAAATCCGGCGTGTTGTGCACGTGTTCTTTCTTGATGTCGTACACGTCGGCGACGGCATCGACCACGAGGCCGATGGTGCGTTTCTTGTCTTCCTGCTCCAGCCGCACGACGATCACCACGGTGTGGCTGTCGTACGGAATCGTCTTCAGGCCGAAGCGCTTGCGCAGGTCGATGATGGGCACGACTTCGCCGCGCAGGTTGATGATGCCGAGCACGTAACCCGGCGAATTCGGGATCGGCGTGGTCTTTTCGTAACCCTGGATGCCGTTCACCTTCAGGATCGGCACGCCGTACTCCTCGCCGTCGAGGATGAACGTCAGGTACTGGTTCAGTTCTTCACGAGCATTGTCGGTCTTGGTCATGGATTCATCCTCCGGTAATTAGTGGACCACGCGCTCGACCTTGTTGTTGAACAACACGTCGGCGAGCGTGGTGACGTCGAGAATCAGGGATACCGTGCCGTCGCCGAGTATGGTGGCGCCGAGCATGCCTGGCACTTTGACGAAATTGGTTTCCAGGCTCTTGATGACGACCTGGTGTTGATCGAGCAGTTCATCGACCACGAGGCCGACGTGCTTGCGGTCGGACTCGACGATGATGATCTGCTTGTTCCTGAAGCTTTCCAGCGGTTCGACGCCGTAAACGCGGCAGACGTTGCGCATGTCGATGACAGGCACGGCCTTGCCGCGCAGGCGATAGACGACTTCGCCGCCGCTGATGACGTTGATGCGGTCTTCCTGCACCTGCACGGTTTCGACGATCGACAGCAACGGCAACACGTAGATTTCGTTGGCGACGCGCACCAGCTGGCCGTCGAGAATCGCCAGCGTCAGCGGCAGCGTGATCATGAACTGGCTGCCCTTGCCGCGCTCGGAATAAACCTCGACGCGGCCGCCGATTTCTTCGATGTTGCGGCGCACCACGTCCATGCCGACGCC
>DATJXP010000312.1:0-9474 GCA_035500035.1 Candidatus Acidiferrum sp.
CCGAACAGGCGTTGCGCAACGCCAAGGCGGTGGTGGTGTTATGGTCGAAGCGTTCGGTCGAATCGCGCTGGGTGCGCGCCGAGGCGACGCTCGCCGACCGCAACAAAACACTGGTGCCGGTGATGATCGAAGCCTGCGAGCGGCCGATCATGTTCGAGCTGACGCAGACGGCGGATCTTTGTCATTGGCAAGGCGATCACGGCGACAAAGCCTGGCAGTCGTTTCTGGCGGATGTTCACCAATTCACGAATCGCAATCAGGCAGGCGCTGCTGCAAGCGGCAAGGCAACACCGGTTGTCGCGCTGCCGAAAGCCGCGGTCGAGACATCGCCATCGATAGCCGTGCTGCCCTTCGCCAATCTGAGCGGCGACAAGGAGCAGGAATATTTCAGCGATGGCCTGGCGGAAGAAATCATCAACGCGCTGGCGCAACTGCCACAGCTCAAGGTCATTGCGCGCACGTCGGCGTTTGCATTCAAGGGCCAGAACCTCGATGTGCGCAAGATTGCCGACACACTCGGCGTCAGCCATGTGCTCGAAGGCAGTGTGCGCCGCGCCGGCAACCGCATCCGCGTCACCGCTCAGCTGATCATCGCCAAAGACGGCTCGCATTTGTGGTCAGAACGTTTTGATCGCGAGTTGGCCGATGTGTTTGCCGTGCAGGACGAAATCGCCACGGCCATCGCCGGCGCACTCAAGGTCAAACTTTCCGCGGCGGCCGAAGCCAAGGCCCGCTACACGCCGAAGCTGGAGGCGTGGGAAGCGTTGCTGAAAGCACGCCACCTGCACTGGAAAGTGACGATGGAATCGATGGAACAAGCCCGGACTTTCTATGAGCAGTCCATCGCGCTCGACCCGCAGTTTGCCCAGGCCTATGCGGAATATTCCGATTACTTGTATGGTCGTACCACCATTGCGCTGTCGTCGCTGCGCGACATCGTTCACCAAAGCCGCGCCATGGCGCACAAGGCACTGGCACTGGACCCTGCCTTGTCCGAACCCCTCACCACACTGTGTTATGCCGCCTGCATGCATGACCATGACTGGGCCGAGGCGCACCGCCTGTTTGAATTGATCAAGGCCGCTCCTTACTTGTCCTCCATTACGTGGATGGGCATAGGCTGGAGCTATAACCTCAGCGCCGGTCGGCTGGAGGATGCGGTCGCATGTCTGCACAAAGCCGTGCAAACCGACCCTTTGCAGCAGACCTGCCGCGCCGTGCTCGCCCGCTGCCTGACTGCCGCCGGCCGTTACGACGAAGCCGAAGCCGTGTTGTTGCAGAGTCTGGCGCTGGAGCCAGATTTCTTCTGGAGTCATAGCTACCTCGCCGATCTCGAAGTGACGCGTGGCAGGATTGCCGAGGCCCTGCCTTACTCGGAAAAAGCCGTAGCGCTGGCGCCGTGGGACCCACAAAGCGTTGGCGCACTCGCTGGCATCCTGGTACGGCTCGGCCGGCCCGAGCAGGCCACCGCGGTCATGCAGAAGCTGGGCAGAGAACAAACCTATGGCGTCCCGCTGGGCCACGCAGTGTTCCATACCCTTTGCAACGAGCTTGATACCGCCGCCGACTGGTTCGGCAAAGCCATCGAACAACGTGACTGTCACGCGTTGGCTTGTTTGCAAGGCGGCATCGGCAAACCGATGCGCAGCAGCACACACTGGTCCAAACTGATGCAGATGGCGAATTTGCCGGGTTGATGAGGTCACGCTCCGCAGCGGCGGGACGTGCGACCAGGTGCCCGGGGCAGCAAATGGCATCAACCATGAAAATCCTCTACCTCGTGGTGGATTTTCATGGTAGCGTGCGGGCATGATCACTAGGAATCACACTACACGCCAGATTGGAGCGGCCCTCAAGCGTAGCCGGGTTGTTGCGTTGATTGGCCCCCGGCAGAGCGGAAAAACCACGTTGTTGCGGTCTTTTGTCGGACGCAGCACCAACAACTATTTCGATCTGGAAGATCCGGAAAGTGCGGCCCGTCTGGAGGAACCGAAGACGGCGCTGTCATCCTTGCGCGGCCTGGTGGCAATCGATGAAGTGCAATTGCGCCCCGATCTTTTCCCGGTATTGCGGGTGTTGGCGGACAGAAAACCCCTCCCCGCGAGGTTCTTGTTGTCTGGCAGCGCAGCACCGGCTCTGCTGCAACAATCGTCGGAATCGCTGGCGGGCCGGATAGAAGTCATTGAAATCGGCGGATTGGAGTTTTCCGATCTCAAGGCAACGGATATTGATCGTCACTGGCTGCGGGGCAGCTATCCGCTGTCGTATCTGGCCAGGACAGCGGAAGACAGCTATCGCTGGCGCAAGCAATTTATCCGCACCTTTCTCGAACGGGACATTCCGCAGTTGGGTGTTGGCATCTCGGCCGCCGCACTGTCGCGATTCTGGACCATGCTTGCCCATTATCATGGCAATATCTGGAATGCCGCCGATCCAGCCCGCTCGCTGGGCGTGGGGGAAACGACAGTACGGCGCTACCTGGATTTATTGACTAGCGTATTGATGGTTCGCCAACTGAAGCCGTGGCACGAGAACCTGGGCAAACGCCAGGTGAAGGCACCCAAAATCTATGTGCGTGACAGCGGTTTGCTGCACGCACTGCTGGGCACAAGAACAACACGCGATCTGTTGCACCATCCAAAGATGGGAGCCTCATGGGAAGGTTATGCTGTGGAAGAATTATTGAAGGTGATGCAACCTGACGACTCCTATTACTGGTCAACCTACCAAGGCACGGAGCTGGATTTGTTGTTATTCATTCGCGGCAAGCGGATCGGCATCGAAATCAAGCGGACCGATGCGCCACGCATGACGCCTTCCATGAACAACGCGCTGCAAGACCTGAAGCTTGATCGGTTGGTAGTCGCCTATCCCGGCGAAAGCATTTATCAACTTGCGCCGCGCTGTGTTGCGATACCGCTGCCGCAACTTCTTGGGGGCGGCGTGCAAACGCTGCTGAAAGGAAAATGACTACTGCTGCCGACATCTTTCTTTCGTACTCGCGCGATGATCAGGCGACGGCGCGCCGTTTCGCCGAAGGCCTCGCGCGCGAAGGTTTTTCGGTGTGGTGGGACGTCACGCTGAAATCCGGCGAGGATTACGACAAGGTCACTGAAGATGCACTGCGTGGTGCAAAGGCCGTCGTCGTGTTGTGGTCGAAGAAGTCGGTCGAATCGCGCTGGGTGCGCGCCGAAGCCACCGAAGCCGACAGCCTGGGCACGTTGGTACCGGTGATGATCGAACCATGCAAGCGGCCGATCATGTTCGAGTTGAAACAATCGGCCGAACTGTCGCACTGGAAAGGCGATGCCAGCGATACTGCATGGCGCGCCCTGGTGAGCGACATACGACGCTTCGTCGGCAAGGATGCAGCTCCATCATCGGTTGCGCACGCTGCCGCCGCCCCTGCGCGAACGCAGTGGTATCGCACTGCACTCGGCCAATTTTCGCTGACCATCGTCGTCGCGCTCATCCTTTCAATCGCGCTGCTGCCGTTGCGCACGCTGAAGACTCCCGACGCACCCTCCGATATTTCGCTGGCGGTGCTGCCGTTCGACAACCTGTCGTCCGACCCCCAGCAGGAATATTTTTCCGACGGCCTCGCTGAAGAGCTGCTGAACCAACTGGCGCAAGTGAAGGATCTTCGCGTGATCGCACGCACGTCGAGTTTTTCGTTCAAGGGCACCAAGACCGACGTGCGCACGATCGGCGACAAGCTCGGCGCCGCCAACGTTCTCGAAGGCAGCGTGCAAAAAGACGGCAACAATCTGCGCATCAACGCGCGACTGATCAATGCAAAAACCGGCTCGGAGTTATGGTCGCAGAAATTCGACCGGAAGCTGGAGAGCGTGTTTGCGATCCAGGAAGAAATCGCGGGCGCAGTGACCAGGGCGTTGAGTATCAAGTTGGACGTGGGCGAGTTGTCGCGCGCCAACGGTGGCACCAACAATATCGACGCCTTTGACGAGTTTCTGCGCGCCCGGCAATTGCGCAACCAGTCCGGCACCGACAACATGATACAGGCACGCCAGCATTACCGGCGCGCCGTCGAGCTTGATCCCGGCTTCGTCAGTGCGTGGAGCGAACTGGGCGACTTGCTGACTACCATGCTCATTTATGTGCAGGAGTCCGCCGTCCAGTTGCGCAGCGAACGCAATGAAGTAATGACACAGTTGAAACAGCTGGCGCCCACTGCCTGGCAAACCCATGTGTTGAGCGCGATCTTGTTGGCGGAGCAATTACATTGGCAGGAAGCCGAGGCGGAGGCCAAGCTCGTGGTGGCCACCCACCCCACTTCCACGCTCAACAGCAATTTCTTTATTGCAATACTGTATGCGGTAGGACGCCCCTCTGAACTGGTTCCCCTTTACGAGCGAGCGGTTCGCAACGATCCGCAATCCCTCAACGAGTCCAACAACCTGCACGTGGCCTACTTTTTCGCCAACCGCCTGGCCGACAGCGAAGCCGAATACCAGCACAGCAAGTTGCTGTCAGGCAATCGCGACATAATCGATGGCAATAACGTTTTGCACACATTCGCACTTGACGATGCCCATACCGCTGCCGGCAGAGAGCGAATCCGGCAAGCGCTGAAACTCTATGCTGGCAACTCTCTGATATCCGTGCTTTCCCCGTTGGCTGAACTGCTCGACGATCCGCCGCGGGCCATGGCCTACGTGAAGTCCGCCATCGAGAATCCCGCCATGAAAAACGCGACCAATATGGCGTCACTGGCGGTTCCTGCGGATTATTTCGGCAACAAAGCGCTTGCACTCGCCGCCTACCGCCGGGCCTATCTCGAACTCGGTGGCATCAACTACGGCGCGATCTGGGGACACACCTACAGCAACTACCGGGCAGATCCCGCCTTCAAACAATTGCTGCGCGACCTGAAACTCACCGACTATTTCCGCGCTACCGGCAACTATGGCGAGTTTTGTCATCCGGTCGGTGCGGACGATTTCGAATGCAAATGAATTCCGCTTCCGTCCACGCCCCAATCTCGCCTCGCGTACGCCTCTGCGTCGGCATCACCGGCCATCGCGAGGACAATCCGGCGTTTGCCGCGCAGCGTACGCGCATCGACATCGTGCTGGAACAGGTGCTCGATCTGATCGCCGCCGCGGCCGACAGCGCCGCGACAGGTTCGAATGCCGCCGTCCGCCTGCATTCCCTGTTGGCCGACGGCGCCGATCAGCTGGCTGCACAATCGGCACTGCGGCGCGGCTGGGAGTTGTCGGCGCCGTTGCCGTTCGGGCTGGCGCTCAATGTCGCGATCAATGCCCATCCAACGTCCGCTGCCGAAGTGCGCGCGTTGTTGCGCGGCGATCTGACCGCTTGTGCGCCCGCTGTACGCGAACGCGCAACGCGCATCAGGCAGCTGGCATCGCAAGCGCGCCTGTTCGAGCTGGCCGAGCGCGACGAGCTGATCGGCCATCAGTTTCTCGCCAAGCTGGAAGCGCCTGACAACGCGCGCACGGCCGCCACCTACAACGCGGAAATTTCGCTGCGCGCTTCGCTCGCGGGCCGCGTGATGATCGAACAGTGCGATCTCGTGATCGGTATCTGGGACGGTGCCACGCGCGCCTTGATCGGCGGCACCGGCCACACGATCCAACTGGCGCTCGACACCGGCGCGCCGGTGCTCTGGATCGATGCCAACAACCCGGAGCAGTGGTGCATTCTGCACGGGCCTGAGGCGCTGGTGGCGTTGGCATCGGCCGCCGATACGGGAGATCGCGGCGCTGCGTTGCAACTGCTGGTGAGGCAAGCGCTGTTGCCGGCGCCGGGCCGGCAACATCCGCATCATTCCCAACACAGATCCCATGCCGGTGCCGAAGGACTGGCGCACGAACACTTGCAGCCGCATAGCGAACGGCGCTGGCATTTGTATCGCCGGGTCGAAGCGTTGTTCGGTGCCGACAATTGGCGCGCGCGTTTCCGCGGTTTGCGTCAAACCTATGAAACACCTGACACCATCGTTGCCGGCAGCGCCGCACCGGTGATTGCTCATGCACGTGCGCTGCTCGGGCAACCACCGGTGTTCGTCGATGCCATCGAACGCGACATCCTGCGCCGTTTTGCCTGGGCCGACGGCGTGTCGGCATTTTTGTCGGACCAATATCGCGGCGGCATGGTGGCCAACTTCCTGCTGGCGCCGCTGGCGATCATTGGTGGCATCGCCTATCTGCCGTTTGCTTCGTCGCACGAGAAGTGGATCTTCGCGCTGTTCGAGCTGGCACTACTGCTGGTGATTCTCGCCATTACCGGCATCGGCCAACGACGCCGCTGGCACGGCCGCTGGTTCGAAACGCGGCGCGTGGCGGAATATCTGCGTCACGGGCCTATCCTGTTGTTGCTCGGCGTGGCGCGCGCGCCGGGCCGTTGGCTGCAAGGCACCGAAACCTCATGGCCGGAATGGTACGCCCGGCATGCGCTGCGCGAAGTGGGACTGCCGTCGGTGGCGATCACTCAGCGTTATCTGCGCGAAGCGGTGACGCATCTGCTGCATCCCCACGTGCAGGGTCAGCGCGACTATCACTTGTACAAGGCCAGGCGATTGGCCAACGCGCATCACAATCTCGACCGGCTGTCGGAAGTGCTGTTCGTGCTGGCGGTGATTTCGGTGGCCGGTTACCTGCTGCTGAAAGGCGGCGGCTTGCTGCACCTGTGGCCGCTGGAATGGTCGGAGCGCTCGTCGTACTTCTTCACGTTCCTCGGCGTGCTGCTGCCGACGTTCGGCGGCGCCATCGCCGGCATCCGTTATTTCGGCGACTTCGAACGCTTCTCGGCGATTTCAAGCATTACCGCCGAGCAATTGAGCGCGATCGACCAACGCATACAACAACTGTGCGCGGCCCCTGACGGCGCCATCGACTACGGCACCGTTGCCGAGCTGGCGCATGCCACCGACGAAGTGGTGGTGAACGAAATCGAGAACTGGCAATCGGTGTTCGGCGGCAAGCACGTCAGCGTGCCGGTGTGACTCTGACCCGAATGGCACTTACTTAGGCAGTTTTGCAGAGTTATGGTGCAACCGTAGGGGCACGGCATGCTGTGCCCCTACAACCAAGAGACGGGCTTAAGTAAGTGCCATTCGACTCCGACCCCGGTTTACTATCCGTTCAGCGAAGCAGCGTTATTCGCGGCTTGGTTTGCGGACGACGAACAGGAACTGGTCAGTAGCGCGGCCCAGCGATTCATCGCGGTTGGGCTTGGTGTGATCGTCTTTCGGATTGGCCAGCAGGTTGGATTCCTTGACGATCTCGAAGCCGGCTTTAAGGATCAGTGCCTTCGCGGTGGCGACCGGGATGCGATGCAGCGTTTTGTTGTCGGCACCTTCGTTGCCGTTGTGGTCGATGATGATGGCCATGCCACCCGGCTTCAGCACGGTGACGATGTCTTTGATGAAGGCTTCGCCCGCTGCTTCGCCACCATTGTTGTAGGTGTCGTGCAAGTTCAGCGCAGTGATGGCGGCGTCGGCCGATTCCGGCGCGATCTTGTTCATCGGATCGAACACGGCTTCGACGTTGCCGAGTTCTTTCGCCAGGTCCTTCGCGGCCTGGCCGTTGTTCTGGCGCAGCGCGAACGGGCCGAACTGAGCAATGACCTTGCCTTTCGGGCCCACTGCAGCCGACAGCACGCGGGTGAACCAGCCGCCACCGGCAGCGACGTCCACGACGGTCTGGCCGGCTTCGAGTCCGAGCAATTGAACGGTTTCCTTCGGCTTGCGGGCGGCATCACGCACCTTGTCGGCTTCGGGACGCGCGGCCAGTTTGGCGTCGAAATCCGGTGGCAGCGCGGCCTGCGCAGCGATCGATGCCAGGCCCAGGCCCAACACCAGCGAGATGGCGGCGGTTTTGATCAGCTTGTTCATGGAAGTACCCCTCGGTTCGTTTGTGTTATGGACAGGAGTTGAAACTGCGTTCAACGTGGCGCGGCAAGTTAAACCAGCCCCCGCCGGGTAGCAAGGCAGACCGTCAGAACCCGTCAAAATTTCACAGTCCCATCATGTTTCGAACCCGCGATCTTTTAATCGATTCATCATCGTGCCTTAACCAAGGCTGCCTAACATGCACGGCGCTGCATAACTGCAGTCTCCCCTCGACCACTCCCCCGTGGTCATACGAGTTGCTTAGGAGCAGGGATGCTCCACCCTTTATCCCTGTTCGCTAGAATGGCGCTTTCCGACCGCTTGGTGCCGCCATGACCCGTCTGCCGCTTGTCCTGCTGTTGCTGCTGCCTGCGCTGGTGCGCGCCGATGACGCGTCCGATGCGGTACAGATCTTTGCGCTGGGCGAACAACAATATGGCAAATACTTCAGCCCGGCCGGGGCGAGCTCGCAGATCCTGCAGGGTTACATCGTGCGTTATTACAAGGACACCAACACCTATCTCGGCGTGAAAAGCGGCGTGGTCTATGTCTATGGCCAGCAGTTCGGCGTCGGTATCGTCGCGGTCGGCAGCGTTGCGTCGTTCATCGGTACTGCCAACAAGGTCACCGATCTGACCGACCTCATACTGAGCCGCCGCAGCGCCAACTGCCTCGACTACGCGGGCAGTTATTCGAGCACGGCCAAAGACTACTCGCGCAATCTCAACTTCACCGGCTCGTTGAGCATCACCGTCAGCAACGGCGTGTGCACGTTCACCAGCAACAACATTCCCAATCACACGATGGGCCAGGGCGGCAATTTCGCCACGCCGGTCAGCGCGCAGAGCAACGTGTACAAGGTGACGACGGCACCGGTTTTCGCCGCGCAAAATACGGCACTTTCGCTCACCTGGAACAGCGCGGTGCTGCTGAACGGCGTGCGCGTCGACATGCTGGCCGCCGCTTGCTACAACGTCGGCGACGAAAAGATCGGCTGCAACAACGACAGCCAACCGTGGCGGTTCGATCCGATGTACGCGAAGAACGGCTTCGGTACCGACAACCACAATGCGCACACGCAGCCCGATGGCTCGTATCACTATCACGGCAATCCGAATGCGCTGTTCGATTTCAGCGGTACGGTGATTTCGCCGGTAGTGGGTTTTGCCGCCGATGGCTTTCCGCTCTATGGTCCTTACATCAAGGACAGCACCACCGGTGCGATCCGCAAGGTGAAGTCGAGCTATCAATTGAAGTCCGGCTCGCGCGGCACCACCAGTAGCACCAACCCCGGCGGCACTTACGATGGCACCTATCGCGACGACTGGCAGTACGTCGCCGGTGCCGGCGATCTCGATGTCTGCAACGGCATGACGGTGAACGGCATCTATGCCTACTACATCACCGACGAGTATCCGTACATGACCAACTGCTTCCGCGGCACGCCGGACAGCACGTTCCGCAAAGGTCCAGCCGGCAACGCGCCGCCGTGAGCCGAACTGCACGGTTCGTGCATATTTGTGCACTTTGTGCAATAAAAAAGTAGACAGCCTCTTCTTCACAGGACTACAGTGATCGCTACTGGGTGAGCAAAGGGGCTG
>DATJXP010000313.1:0-14990 GCA_035500035.1 Candidatus Acidiferrum sp.
CGGCGCTGCAATTCGTCGAAGCCGATGCCCAGCAAGTCCATGCTGGCAAACAACTGCGGCAGCGCGATTTCAACGAACTCGCGGCGTTTGAATGCCAGCGTGCCGGCTTCGGCGTCGGCGGTCAGGTAATAACCCAGGCCACGCTGGCTTTGCAGGATGCCGCTGTCCTGCAGGAAACCGAGTGCCTTGATCACGGTGTTGGGATTGACCGAGGTCTGCACCGACAAATCCTTCACTGCCGGCAGCTTGTCGCCATTGCGCCACTCGCCGGTCAGCACCTTCTCGCAGACGAAATCGGCCACTTGCAGGTAGATCGGATAGTTGGGCTTAAAGTCCATCCTGTGCCTCGTAATCGTTCAACATCAACCAGGCCAGATACAGCACCCACAAACAGGCCAGCGTCGCAATCGTCGTGACGACCACCATGCCAGTCTGTGGAGAGATTTGTTGCAGAAAACCCGCAGGAATGGGCTTGTTGCAACTCCACAGGCTTCCACAGTAATCGGGATAAAACACGTGGATCGCGATATTGGCGACCAGTGCAAGCGCGACTGCGAGCAGAAGCACCGTCAGTGCCGTACGCGGCAATACGAAGTTGCTGAAGCGGATGGCGCCGGCAAAAACCAGTGCATGCAACGAGAAGAACACTGCCGTGGCGATGCGTACCGTCGACGAATCCGGTGTCAGCAACGGTTTGGTCACTCCATTCAACTGGAACGACAAGGCATTGGCCGCCAATTCAAATGCAGTGAACACTGCACAGGTGTAGAGGTAGTACAACGGTGCCGTCAGCACGAAGCGGCTGAGAAAACGTTCCAGGTTCGAGTACGGCAACATCAAATAGTGGAATCTTCCCTGCGGATGATGCATGTCAGACCAGCTCAAACTGGCAAACAACAAACCGAATGGCACCAGTGCCACCACAAACATGCCGTCAAACAAGCCGGACCACTTTTCGTCATTCACTTTCACGTTGACGTTGTTGATCAGCAGGCCGAAACAGAACAAAGCCAACGTGGTGAATCCGACCCGCTTCACTTGCGCCGACACGTCATTGCGCAATGCACGCCAGAATCTTTGCGGAACCAACGTGTTCATGCCGCCTCCTGTTGTTGGGTCTTGCCGAGCAGCGACTGCAGCAGTTCCGGCTGCGACAGCGCGCAACCGAACAGCAACGACAAATCGATATTGGTGTCCATGCCGGATTCGTTGACGCGCAGTATGCGGAAACCTTCCAGCGTTTCCTCGACGAACAGCGCATCGGCGGGACGTTCGCGGGCCATTTCCACCCGCAGTGTCGACGACAAGCGGTCCACCGATTCATGCAACAGGATGCGGCCGTCGGCGATGATCATCACCGAATCGATCAGCCCCTGCAGGTCGTGCACCTGGTGGGTCGAGATGATGAAGCTGCGCTCGAGGCTGAAATGATTGATCAGCGCGCGGCGGAATTCCTGCTTGCCGGGGATATCGAGCCCGTTGGTGGGTTCGTCCATGATGAACAGGCTGGCGCAGGTGGCAAGGCCGAACGCCAGCAGGAACTTTTTCTTCTGCCCTTGCGACAGCGTCGTCAATGCACGGTCGGACGGCAAGGCAAAATCCTGCATCACCTGGCCGAGCAGTTGGTGATCGAAGCGCGGATACAGGCAGCCGTAGCGCTCCACGTAAGCCGTGGCCGACAGCGCCGGCACGTGGATTTCTTCCGGCAGCAGGAATACGTCGGCCAGAAAATCCGGTTCGCGTTTGCCCGGCTCATGACCGAGTACACAGCAGCGGCCAGCCTGGGGAAAACTGAGGCCGGCCAGCATTTTCAGCAGTGTGCTTTTACCGGCGCCGTTGGTGCCGAGCAGGCCACAGATGGTGCCGGCCGGAAGCACAAGATCGAGTTGATGGAACAGCGGTGCCCGCCGTTTGCGGTAGCCGAACTCCACTCCGCTCAGTTCAATGATGTTTGTTGTCATGAGCCCTCCCGTATGGCCAACGACAACTTTTTACCACTTTACTAGTTAACTAGTAAAGTGACTTTAAGAAAAATTTCGGCACTCCAGGCGCCGTTCAGGCGCTCTGCTGCATCTGCTGCATGAAGGCGAAGCCTATCGACAGCATGTTGCCGATCTTGCGCTGCGAGCACACCGAACCGAGGCGAACGGTTGGCTGGCTGGTGGCGGGATCCAGAAAACGCAGGTACATGGTGTTGACCTTGACCTTGACCACATCGTCACGCACTTGCAGTTCGAACCGGCAGCCGCCGCTGCTGAGATCGGTGATGTAGCCTGGCATTTCTTCGCCGCCCTGCTGCAGGAACATCTGGCAGGGAATGGTGGTGGAGAGGCGTTTTTCGGTGCGCAATTCGCGGGTTTCCACCTCTTCCGGATAGGCGGCAAAAAACACCGGGTACGGAATCCGCACTATGCCCAGCACCGACGAATAAAATCCCATGCACTCGCCGGTGGTGCGCTCGCAAATGGTGCGGATGATCAGCGGTTGATCCAGCACCAGCTGTTTTTTGGCAATGCCGGCATCCTGGACATTGGGAATTTCCAGGATCAGGTAGCTCCCGGCCTTGCATCCGACCAGGTGGGTTTTGAAACTTTCGCGATTGGCATTGGCAATCTCGACGCTGATGAACTGGCCGATGGCTGCGTTCTGGGCGAAGAAATTGACATCGCGGACTTTGTTGCTTTCCAGTGATTCCATGGCCGCTGCAAATTCCGGTATTTCCCCTTATTACGGCAGCCACCGGGGTTCTTTAAGCAAATTTTAAGGAATTCAACGGGAAAAATAGCGTTCGTGATGCGCTTCGGTAAGAAGCTGCAGCTCGTCGTTGATCACCAACAGGATGTCGCGCACATCTTTTCCGCGCCAGGCCGGCAGCAGCTCGACGCCGATCTCGTCGAGGCCATGCAGCCGGTACAGATGTTTCTGCAGCAACTGGTGCAACCAGAAGTATGGTGACAGATCGGGATCGTAGAACACGCGGAAATCCTGCAGCACCTGCTCCAGTCTGGTGCGATCAACGATGGCAAACTTGCCGCTCATGATCTGGGTGGTGAACTGGTTGATGCGCGCCTGCACCGCCTGCTTCTGCGGTTCCGAGAAAGTGTTCCAGTAGATCACTTCGCTGGCGAAGCGTTTGCAGCCACGGCAGATGCGATCGCCGAGCGACGTGGTGGAGCAAACGCCGATGCAGGGGGTACGGACGGGTTTCATGAGGGAATTGTATGTCAGGAGCAACGCACCGGCACGCCATGGCGTGCCCCTACCCAAAGCCGTAAAATGCAGCACAGTTACTTTTTATTCTTTGCCAATCCGAGGTTACTGCCATGTTGGAAGCCTATCGCAAACATGTGGCCGAGCGCGCTGCGCTTGGCGTCGTCCCCAAACCGCTGGATGCCGAGCAGACCGCTGGCCTGGTCGAGCTGCTGAAGAGTCCACCGAAAGGCGAAGAAGCATTTCTGCTCGACCTGATCAGTAACCGCGTGCCGGCCGGCGTCGATGAAGCGGCTTATGTCAAAGCCGGTTTTCTCAGCGCCGTCGCCAAGGGCGAAGCCAGGTCGCCGTTGATCAGCAAGCTCGACGCCACCAAACTGCTCGGCACCATGCTCGGTGGTTACAACATCGGCACGCTGGTGCAACTGCTCGACGACAAGGAGCTCGGTGCAGAGGCATCGAAGCAACTGTCGTACACGTTGCTGATGTTCGACGCATTCCACGACGTCGCCGAAAAAGCCAAGGCCGGCAATGCCAACGCGAAGGCGACGATGCAGAGCTGGGCCAATGCCGAATGGTTTACGTCGAAACCGAAACTGCCGGAAGTGCTGACCATCACCGTGTTCAAGGTGCCCGGCGAAACCAACACCGATGACCTCTCCCCCGCTCCCGATGCGTGGTCGCGCCCGGACATCCCGCTGCATGCACGCGCGATGTACAAGATGCCGCGCGAAGGCATCACCAACGCCGAACAGCAGATCGCCGACCTGAAGCAGAAAGGTTTTCCGGTAACCATCGTCGGCGACGTGATGGGCACCGGCTCGTCGCGCAAGAGCGCCACCAACTCGGTGCTGTGGTTCACCGGCGACGACATTCCCAACATTCCGAACAAACGCGCCGGCGGTGTTTGCATCGGCGGCCAGATCGCACCGATTTTCTTCAATACGATGGAAGATGCCGGCGCCTTGCCGATCGAGTGCAACGTGCAGAAGATGAACACCGGCGATGTGATCGACATTCATCCCTATGCCGGCAAGATCACCAAACACGGCAGCAATGAAGTGCTGGCCGAATTCAAACTGAAAACCGACATCATTCTCGACGAAGTGCGCGCCGGCGGCCGCATTCCGTTGATCGTCGGCCGCGGCCTGACCGACAAGGCCCGCTCGTTCCTCGGGCTGGAGCCGTCGAAAGAGTTCGTGCGCCCCGTTGCACCGGCCAAGAGCAGCAAGGGTTACACGCTGGCGCAGAAGATCGTCGGCCGTGCCTGCGGCGTTGAAGGAGTGCGGCCTGGCACCTACTGCGAACCGAAGATGACGACAGTCGGTTCGCAGGACACCACTGGCCCGATGACGCGCGACGAACTGAAAGACCTCGCCTGCCTCGGCTTCTCGGCCGATCTGGTGATGCAATCGTTCTGTCACACCGCCGCCTATCCGAAGCCGGTCGACATCGACACCCAGCACACGTTGCCTGACTTCATCCGCAACCGCGGCGGCGTCAGCTTGCGTCCCGGCGATGGCATCATCCACTCGTGGCTGAACCGCATGCTGCTGCCCGACAGCGTCGGCACCGGCGGCGATTCGCACACGCGCTTCCCGATCGGCATCTCGTTCCCGGCCGGCTCCGGCCTGGTTGCCTTCGCTGCTGCAACCGGCGTGATGCCGCTCGACATGCCCGAGTCCGTGCTGGTGCGCTTCAAGGGCAAGATGCAGCCTGGTATCACGCTACGCGATCTCGTCAACGCGATTCCGTACGCCGCTATCCAGCAAGGTCTGCTGACGGTCGAGAAGAAAGGCAAGAAGAACATCTACTCCGGTCACATCCTCGAAATCGAAGGCTTGCCGGATCTGAAGATCGAACAGGCATTTGAAATTTCTGACGCTTCCGCCGAGCGCTCGGCTTCGGGTTGTACGATCAAACTGAACAAGGCACCGATCATCGAGTACCTGACCAGTAACGTCGTACTGCTGCGTTGGATGATCAGCGAAGGCTATGGCGATGCCCGCACGCTCGAACGCCGCGCCTCGCAGATGGAAGCGTGGCTGGCCAATCCGCAGTTGCTGGAAGCCGACAAGGATGCCGAGTACAAACAGATCATCGAAATCGATCTCGACCAGATCAAGGAACCGCTGCTCGCCTGCCCGAATGATCCGGACGACATCAAGCCGCTGTCGGCCGTTGCCGGCACCAAAATCGACGAAGTGTTCATCGGCTCGTGCATGACCAACATCGGCCACTTCCGCGCCGCTGCCACTGTGTTGTCGCAGAGCAAGAACGCAATTCCGACCCGACTGTGGATCTCGCCGCCGACCAAGATGGACCAGCATCAACTGACGGAGGAAGGTGTGTACGGCGTGTTCGGCGTCGCCGGTGCCCGTACCGAAATGCCCGGCTGCTCGCTGTGCATGGGCAACCAGGCGCGCATCGCGGCGAAGTCGACGGCAATCTCCACCTCGACCCGCAACTTCCCCAACCGTCTCGGCGACGGCGCCAACGTGTTCCTCGGCTCGTCCGAACTGTCGGCCGTGTGCTCGCTGCTCGGCAAGATCCCGACCATGGCCGAGTACATGCAGTACATGGGCAAGCTCGACACCATGTCGTCGAAGATCTACCGCTATCTGAACTTCAACGAGGTGGCGTCGTTCATGAAGGGTGCGGAGAGAGCGAAGACGATACCGCTGGCGAATGTGGTGGAAGCAGTTTGACAGTCCAGTCCGTAGGGGCACGCCACGGCGTGCCCTTATAAACCAGCGTGAATTCTGAAGGTGCTTATGCCACCAACTTCAAACTCACCTTGCGCCCCAGCCGCCCTTCCAGCGTAATCAGCGTTTCCAGATTGAATTTTTCCCACCGCCCACGCACCAAATCGGAGACGCGGCTTTGAGTGATGCCGAGTTTCCTGGCTACCTCAGATTGGGTAAGCCCGCAGTTCTCGATGTAGTTGGCCAGATCGATCATCAGATTTGAGCGGAACTGCAACACCTCGGCTTCGGCATCGTCGAATCCAAGGTCTTTGAAAACGTTCCCACAGGACTTAGTCATTTTGAGCTTCATAGCGAGTTCTCCTGTCCACAATCAACCGTTTGTATCGCTCCCTACCCAAGTAGATATCAGAAAAGCTGGTCTTGGGCGTTTTCTTCCGGAATACATGCAATACATAAATGGCTTCCGGGAAGCTGGCCACGTAAAACACACGCCATTCTCCGTCGCGGCGAATGCGGATTTCACATACTCCGGAGCCCACTGTCCTCATGGGCTTCCAATCATTTGGTTTCCTGCCACCTTGTACTTTGCCAAGTTCAAAGCCGGCAGCCCTTCTCGGCTGCGCAGGGAACTCTCTCAAATCCAACAAGCTTGTTCCCAAAAATATGAGTCCTTTCACTGCCCACCATCCTATATCAGTTTTTATATAAAGGCATCCCGCCCTCTACAACATAGTCGGTAATTGCGGTTTTTGCCGGATGGCATGTGGCTGACGCCCGGGTGGCGGGCGTTTGGCGTGGTAAGCTGAACTCACTCTGTGAAAAGTTGGAGTTTTACTCCACCACAGAGGACTTGCGAGATGGACATGCAGATCAACGCCGAACTCATACGCAGCGAACGTTTGAAACGCGCCTGGAGCCAGGAACAACTGGCCCAAGTGGCCGGCCTCGGCGTGCGTACCGTGCAACGCATGGAAAGCGGCGGGTCGGCGTCGCTGGAAACAGTGAAGTCGCTGGCAGCGGTGCTGGAGCTGCCGGCTGAAGCGCTATTGATTGAAGCGCCGCGTCTCCCGTTTTGGAGACGACCGCTCAACCTGGTGGCGTCGGCCGGCGCGGCAGCGCTGGTATTGTTTATTGCTGTCGCGTTGGCGCCGAAAGCGATGGCCAAGCAGGTGGAACTCAGTATGGCTGTTCAACGCAATGACGAACCCATTGCACAGCCCAGAGTGATCACGCAGGACGGTCAGCCAGCTTCCGTAGTACTCGAGCAAAAACTGAAAATCTTGGTCAAACCCAAAATCATGGCCAACAACACGGTCATGATCCAATTGGAGATCTACTACTTCGACAATGGGGAGTGGAAACTCGATGCGAAACCGGAGTTATTGGCCAACGATGGCAAGGCGGTACAAGTGCAGATGAAGGGCCCTGACCGCGATAGCTACAACTTCAGCCTGACCCCGCAAATCCTGACTTCACAAACCCACTGAACCACTGACGACCGGATCAGCGCGTCCTGTTGCCGTTGCCCAACTCGAAAAAGCTGATCAACTGCTGCAACGATTCTGCCTGTCCGCCCAGCGCTTCGCTGGCCGCAGCAGCTTCTTCGACCAGTGCGGCGTTCTGCTGCGTCATCTGATCCATCTGGTTGACCGAGCGGTTGACCTCGTCGAGGCCGCCGGCCTGCTGTGAACTGGCGGTGGCGATCTCGGCGATGATGTCGTTGACTTTCTTCACTGCGGCGACGATTTCTTCCAGGGTCTGGCCGGACGTGTTGACCAGCGTGGTGCCTTCCTTCACTTTCTCATGGCTGTCCTTGATCAGGTTCTTGATCTCTTTCGCCGCGGTGGCGCTGCGCCCGGCGAGGCTGCGCACTTCGTCGGCCACCACGGCGAAGCCGCGGCCCTGATCGCCGGCACGCGCCGCTTCGACCGCGGCGTTGAGCGCCAGTAGGTTGGTCTGGAACGCGATCTCGTCGATGACGCCGATGATGTCGTTGATCTTGCTGCTGGCACCGTTGATGGCTTGCATCGCCACCACGGCCTTGCGCACGATGTCGCCGCCTTTCTCGGCGGTTTGCTTGGCACCGCGAGCCAGCTGGGCGGCCTGATCGGCATTGGCGGCGTTCTGCTGCACCGTGCTCATCATTTCTTCCATCGCCGACGAAGTTTCCTCGAGCGTGGCGGCCTGCTGTTCGGTGCGCGAACTCAGATTGGCATTGCCAGTGGCGATTTCTTCGGCGCCCTGCTTCACCGCAGCCGCCGCATCGCTGATCTCGCCGACCATGCCGCGCAAGCGGTCGATATAGCCATTGATGGCCGCCGCCAATTGCACGAATTCGCCGGTGTACTGACCGGCCATGCGGTCGCTGAGCCGGCCGGCCGACAGGCTGCCCATCACGCGATTGGTGTCTTCCATCACCTGCTTGATCATGTCTTGCAGTTTCTTCTGCGCCGTGATGTCGGACGCGAACTTGACCACCTTGTACAACTTGCCCTTGGCGTCGAAGATCGGATTGTAGGACGCATGGATCCACAGCTCCTTGCCGCTCTTGTTGACGCGGCGGTATTCGCCGGCATCGTATTCGCCGCGATTGAGCTTGAGCCAGAAGTTGCGGTATTCGTCGCTGTGGCGGTCGGCCTCCGGCACGAACATGCTATGGTGCCTGCCCTTGATCTCGTCCAGTGCATAGCCGGTGACGGTGGTGAAGTTTTCGTTGGCATGCAGAATGTTGCCGTCGAGGCTGAATTCGATCACGGCCATGGCCTTGTTCAACGCCTTGAGCTGGCCGGACGTGTCGTTGTTGCGCAGGCGATGCACGGTGATGTCGGTGCCCATGCACAACACCTTGGCCGGACGGTCCTGGGCGTCGAGCACCGGATTGCAGGTGCCGCGCATCCACACTTCACTGCCACTGCGGGCGACGTAGCGGAACACGTCGACCACGCATTCGCCACGCGTCAGCTTGGCCCAGAATTGGCGGTATTCCGGCGAAGCCGCCACGCCGGCCTCCAGCAGCGAGCCGTAGTTCTTGCCGTCGAGCGCACCCGGCGGATAGTCCAGCATCTGGCGAAAGTTGTCGTTGACGGCGAGGATGCGGCCGTCGAGCGCGAGTTCGACCATGGCCTGCGAGCGGCCGAGCGCATTTACCTTGGCGTCGCTGTCTTGCAGCCTGGCCTCGGCGTCGGCCAACTGCCGGCGCAACGCGGCCAGTGCTTCGGCCTGCGCCAATTCCTGCTGCACCACCGGTTCCAGCCTGGTGGCCTTGAGCGCGTCGATGCCATGGTCGATGGTGATTTTGTTGTTGAAGAAACCCACGGTCTGCTCCCGGATCGTTGCAAGAAAGTTCGGACGCAATCCGCTTGCAGCAATGGCCAGGCATTGCGAGCGGGCACTCGTTCAACCCGCGTCCTTCATTAGCGGATATTAACGGCGGCAAACCGCACTGACTTTAGGGTTACCCGGTCCGGATGGACCGGGTGACTGGAGGATGCGCCGGAGCTCAATACTCGGCGTTGTGATAGACCTTCTGCACGTCATCGAGATCGTTCAGCAAGTCCATGAACTTCTCGAAGGTGGCGACATCTTCGCCACTGATTGCCGTGTAGGTCTGCGGGATGAACTGGATTTCATCGACTTCGTAGTCGATGTTGCCGAATTCCGCCGCCAGCGCGGCCTTGGCCTTGGCATATTCGGTGTGCGGCGCGAACACGGTGATCTTGCCGCCTTCGCTCTCGATATCGCTGACGTTGACGTCGGCATTCAGCAACGCTTCCATCACTTTTTCTTCGTCGCCTTTGAACACGAGAATGAGGCTGTGGTCGAACATGTGGCTGACTACGCCGACTGTGCCCAGCTTACTGTTGGTCTTGTTGAAACAGACGCGCACGTCACCGAAGGTACGGTTGGGATTGTCGGTCAGGCACTCGACGATGAGCATGCACGAGCCCGGGCCAAAGCCTTCGTAGCGCGTGATCGAGTAGTCTTCGCCACCGCCGCCCTTGGCCTTGTCGATGGCTTTCTCGATCACATGCGCCGGCACCTGGTCGCGTTTGGCGCGTTCGATGATGCTGCGCAGCGCCAGGTTGCCATTGGGATCGACTCCACCTGTCTTGGCGACGACATAGATTTCACGCCCATACTTGCCATAGACCTTGGACTTGTTGGCCGAGGTCTTGGCCATGGATTCTTTGCGGTTCTGATACGCTCTGCCCATACTGCTCTCTCAATTCTCTACTACCTACAATCAATCACCCGATCTTCAGGGCTCAGGCCCGGTTCGGCGCCAACCCTGCGACCAGTTTTTCATCCGTCACGCTGGAACCGCCGGCACCCTGGCTGCTGTTCCACTTCAGCCACACCAGCGCGGCGGCGGCAAGAATGGAACCGGTGCCCATGATCACCGACAACACGCCCAGGCTCATGCCACCCTGCAACAGGATACCGGCAACGATAGGCGACAACACCGAGCCGCCGCGGCCGACACCGATGGCGAAACCGGTACCGGACGCCCGTACGTGGGTCGGAAACACCTGCGCGATCAGCGAATACAGGCCGACGATGCCGGAGTTGATGAAGTAGCCGGCAAAGCAGACCAGGGCCGACAGCACGGTCAGATCGGCCGTGGTCTGGCCGAACAGTATCGTCGCCAGCCATGAGCACACGAAGAAGAACAGCGTCAGTTTTTTCAGGTCGAAGTGCTTGGTCAGCCAACCGAAGGTCAGGCAGCCAGCGGCACCGCCGACGCTGGCCCAGGTCAGCACGCCGCCGGCCGACGACGGCGAGAAGCCCATGTTGACCACCAGCTTCGGCACCCATTTGAGAATGTAGTAGAACGTGACGATGTGGGCGAAGTACGCAACCGTGACGATGATCGTAGTCGCCAGCATGGTCTTGCTGAAGATATCGATCCACGCTTTGCGTTTGGCTTCCGCTTGCAGCTCCGGCAGTACAGCCGTGGTGGCCTGGCTCAGGCGAGTCATGATGGCGTTGATACGGACCAAGGCATCGCTCGGACGTTTGCGTACCAGCCAATGCACCGATTCCGGCATGATGAAGAACACCAGCGGGATCAGCACGGCAGTCATCCCGGTACCGAAGTAGAACACCGAACGCCAGTCGAACACTTTCAACAGTTGCGTGACTGCCAGACCACCGACGACACCGCCGATCGGATAGCCGGCCGACATCAGCGCAATCGCCAGTGCACGGCTCTTGTTGCTGGAGAATTCCGCCGCCTGCGCGTTGATCGCGGCCAGCATGCCGCCGATGCCAAGGCCGGTGATGAAGCGCCAGGCCGAGAACACCACCACGTCATTGGTCGTCGTCACCATCAGCATGCCGACGGTCATCATCAGCAGGCAGCCGAGTATCGTCGGCCGACGGCCGATGACGTCCGCCACGCCGCCCAGCACCACCGAACCGGCCGCCATGCCCCACAGCTCCATCGACAGGATCAGGCCGAGACCCGCCATCGTCGTCTTCCACTCGACCGCGATGCCGGGCGAAGCAAAGCTGATTGCCATCACGTCGAAGCCGTCGAGCGCGTTGAGCGCGACGGTCAGTATCACGATGATCCACTGCAGGCGGCTCATCGGCGCCGCATTGAGTGTTGCGCGCGGGTCGGTATTGGTCATGGTTTCCCCTCGTTATTGTTGTGATCGTTGGGTGACAAAACCGGGCTATGGTGGCGGAAAACCCTCACTCCTGCAAACTCTTGGACACGATCTCGAACACGTCCGGCGACAGCTTCGGCTCGGCCATTACGCGGCGCAATTGTTCCTTCATCAAAGCCTGGCGCGCGGCATCGTACTTGCGCCAGCGGGTCAGCGGCGTCAGCTGGCGCGAGGCAATCTGCGGGTTGCTGGCGTTGAGCTTGATGACGTAATCGGCCAGAAAGCGATAACCGCTGCCATCCGCCTGGTGGAAGCCAATCAGGTTCGAGTTGCAGAACGCGCCGATCACCGAACGTACCTTGTTCGGATTGCGCAGATCGAACGCTTCATGCTCGATCAGCTTTTGTATGTTCGGCAAGTTGCCGGTCACCGGTGCCGCGCTCTGCAGCGACAACCACTGCTCGACCACCAGAGTTTCATGCTTCCACTGCCGGTAGAACGCCGCCACCAGTTCATCGCGCAACTGCTGATTGCCGGCGCACGGATTGTTGACGAACGCACGCAGCGCCGCGCTCTGGTCGGTCATGTTGTTGGCATCGAGGTACTGCTGCCTGGCGATGCCGAACCACACCGGCTCTTCCAGCAGCATCAGGTAATTCAGTACCGTGTTCTTCAGCGCGCGGCGCGCGATGGCCTGCGCCTCGTAGCGATAGGCTTCGGTGTTGACGTTGGCGCGATAAACCTTGCCGAACAGTTCGGCCAGTTCTGTGGCCAGATGCCGGCGTACCGCTTCGCGCACCGCGTGAATGCCTTCGACATCGACCGGCACCGCCAGCTCGGCCAGGTAGGCTTCCGACGGCAACAACAACAGATTGGCCAGCATGGCTTTGTCGGCATCGGCATCCGTGAGCGCCGTTTGCAGCACTGAACGATAAGCATTGACCAAACGTGGATCGACCGAGATCGGCTGACCGGTGTTGCGCGCCTGCATGCCTTCGTTGATCACCGCCAGCGCCAACTGCTGGCCGGCTTCCCAGCGCACGAAACCGTCGCTGTCGTGGCTCATCAGGAAGCCGAGCTCGTCGCGAGTGTAATCGCACTGCAGTTTGACCGGCGCCGAAAAACCGCGCAGCAGCGCCGGCACCGGTGCTTCCGGAATATTGATGAAGGTGAACGTCTGCTCGGTTTCGGTGACGCGCAGCACCTTGCTGGAAGACGGCGCGTCGGCGACGCTCAACTGCAATGGCAGCTCGTTGCCGTTGCCATCGAGCAAGCCGACCGTCAGTGGAATGAAGAACGGTTCTTTCACCGGCTGGCGTGGCGTCGGCAAGCACCGCTGGCTGATCGTCAAGCGGAAACGGCGCTCTTTGGCGTCGTAGTCGCGCTTGACGGTGAGTTCCGGCGTGCCGGCCTGGGTGTACCAGCGGCGGAATTGGGTGAGGTCGATGCCGCTCACTTCTTCCATGCAGCGCACGAAGTCTTCCGTGGTTACTGCCATGCCGTCGAAGCGCGAGAAATACAGGTCGGTGCCCTTGCGGAACAGTTGCGGGCCGAGCAGGTTCGCCATCATGCGCACCACTTCCGAGCCTTTCTCGTAAATGGTGACGGTATAGAAGTTGGAGATTTCCATGTACGACTCCGGCCGTACCGAGTGCGCCATCGGGCCGCTGTCTTCGGCGAACTGGATCGTGCGCAACACGCCGACGTCTTCGATGCGGTTGACCGCACGCGACCCCATGTCGGCCGAGAACTCGGCGTCGCGGAACACGGTGAAGCCTTCCTTCAAACTCAACTGGAACCAGTCGCGGCAGGTGACGCGGTTGCCGGACCAGTTGTGGAAATACTCGTGAGCGACGATGGACTCGATGCGGCCGAACGAGAAATCGGTCGAGGTCTCCGGCTTGGCCAGCACGCACGACGAGTTGAAGATGTTGAGACCCTTGTTCTCCATCGCGCCCATGTTGAAGTCATCGACGGCGACGATCATGAAGATGTCGAGGTCGTACTCGCGGCCGTAGACTTCTTCGTCCCATTTCATCGCCCGCTTCAGCGAATCCATCGCGAAGTCACATTTGTCGAGATCCTTGACTTCGACATAAATGCGCAGATCGACCTTGCGCCCCGAGCTGGTGGTAAAACTATCGCTGATGTGCTTGAGATCGCCCGCCACCAGTGCGAACAGGTAGCACGGCTTCTTGAACGGATCCTGCCAGGTGGCGAAGTGACGGCCGCCGCCAAGCTCGCCGCTGGCGATCAGGTTGCCGTTCGACAACAGCACCGGGTACAGCGACTTCTCGGCTTCGATACGGGTAGTGAACTTCGACAGCACATCGGGGCGGTCGAGGTAATAGGTGATCTTGCGGAAGCCTTCGGCCTCACACTGGGTGCAGAACATCACGCGCGACTTGTACAGACCTTCCAGCGAGGTGTTGTCCTGCGGCTTGATACGGGTGCGGCACTCGAACAGGAAGGCACCTGGCACCTTGGCGATGCTGAGCTCTTCGCTGTCGACGCTGTAATCGGCTGCGGCCAGCGTACGCCCTTCGATTTTCACCTCGTGCAACTCGAGCGCCCTGCCCTGCAACACCAACGGCGCCTGCGGCGTGTTGGCGGCCGGATTGCGGCGCAGCTTCAGGCGCGAGGTGACGAAGGTTTCCGTCTCGTGCAGTTCCACCACGAGCTGGGTTTCGTCGATCAGGAAATCGGGTACGTGGTAATCGCGCAGATAGACGGTCTTGCCGTGGGATTCTTTCATCGCGTAGCTCTCGTCATGCTCGTCATAAAAAAGAGGTCAGAACAAATCCAGGTTGCCGCCAGCGGGCGCGGCGGCGGCGGCCGGCAGATCGGTTTGCAGTTCCAACTCGTAGCCGGTGTATTTGCGCACGTTGAGCACGCCACTGTCGAAAATCAGGTATTGGCCCTTGATGCCGAGCAGTTCGCCGCTGGCGGGCTGCGTTTCCAGGTCCAGCGACACCAGCTTCTCCGGCAGTGCATGCACCGGATAACTCAGCGCGACCTGCTCGACGCCAGTCAGCACGCTAAGGGCATGAATGCCGAAGCGTTGCTGCAGCTCGGCCAGTTCTTTGCTGCACAACCCCAGCAACCGGTCGCGCTCGACGGCAAGATCGAGCTGTTCCTGCTCGCCTTTCAGCATCGTGCGCCAGTTGGTGCGGTCGGTGACATGGGCACGGATCATTGCTTCGCAGAAGCCGGCTTGCTGACGGCTGCGCGTGCGAATGATGGCCAACGCCTGCGTCGCGCCCTGATCGATCCACCGCGTCGGCACCTGCGACGCGCGGGTGATGCCCACTTTCAACCCGGACGAATTGGCCAGATAGACGATGTGATCCTGCATGCAGAAATGATCGCCCCACACCGGCTCGCGACAAGTACCGGCGTCGTAATGGCAGTTCTCGGGCGCGACGATGCAACCGTCGCACTGCGCCAGTTTCTGGAAGCA
>DATJXP010000314.1:0-5163 GCA_035500035.1 Candidatus Acidiferrum sp.
CATGCTCGACGTGTTTCTCGACAAGATGGAAGTGTTCAACTTCCCGAATCCGCCTGACGGCCCGCTGCCGAAGCTGAGTTTGCGCCTCAACAAGAGCGAATCGGCGGTGATGAAGGACTACGTCGCCGAGCTGGCGCAGAAAGCGATGGCGCACTATCAGGACAGCTTCCGCTTTACGCCGAAGGAGCCGGTGGTGGTCGAGGTGTATCCGAATCACGAAGACTTCGTCGTGCGTTCGGTCGGCATGCCCGGCGTCGGCCTGCTCGGCGTGACGTTCGGTTATCTGCTGGCAATGGATTCACCGACCGCGCATGCGCGCGCCGAGAGTTATCACTGGGGCACCACGCTGTGGCACGAGATGGCACACGTCTATACCGTCGAAGCCAGCAATCATCTGGTGCCGCGCTGGTACACCGAAGGCATTTCGGTATTTGAAGAATGGCGCACCGGCCCGATACCCGGCCGCAAGATTCCGCTCGACGTGTACAAGGCGATGGCGGAAGGCAAGTTCCTGCCGGTGGAAAAACTCGACGACGGTTTCATGCGCCCCAGTTACGAGAACCAGGTGATCGTGTCGTACATGGAAGGCGGCCTCGTCATCGACTTCATCAACAGCAAGTACGGCTTCGACAAGATCGTCGACATGCTGTACCTGTTCGGCAAGGGCGTGAAGTTCGACGAGGCGCTGCCGCAAACGCTCAACGTCAGCCTCGCCGACTTCAACCAGCAGTTCGAACAGTTCATCAACGACGAGTACGGCACGCTGCTGAAGCACATGAAGGGCTGGGCCGAAGATCAGAAGGCCGCCTTCGAAGCGCTGGAGCAACAGAACTGGCAGGCCGCGGTGGACGCCGGCAAGCGCGCAGTGGCGGCATTCCCCGATTACGTCGAGGCCGATGCGCCGTACATTGCGCTGGCGCGCGCCTACTCGAAGCTCAACGACAAGGACAACGAATTCAAGACGCTGGAAACCTTCTGGCGGAGAGGCGGCTACGCTTCGCGCGCGTTGCTCGCGCTGGCCAACGACTACAGCGAGCGCAACGACAACGAGCAGGCGTTCAAGGTGCTGAAAGACGTGGTGT
This sequence comes from Candidatus Acidiferrum sp., assembly GCA_035500035.1. Classification (GTDB taxonomy): domain Bacteria; phylum Pseudomonadota; class Gammaproteobacteria; order Pseudomonadales; family Pseudohongiellaceae; genus CAILUG01. The sequence goes on from DATJXP010000314.1 coordinate 1,083, forward strand.
GGGCCGATCCGTTCGCGCAGGAGCTGCACGTGCGGCTCGGCGACCTGTACATGGCGCACAACGATGCCCAATCGGCGCTGCGCGAATACCTGGTGCTGCTGGCGCTGAACCCGGCCGACAAAGCCGACGCCAATCTGAAAGTGGCCACCGCGTACAAGGCGCTGAACGACAAGGACAAGACCATGCAGTACCTGATGAGCGCGCTCGAAGTCGCGCCGCAGTACCGCCCGGCGCAGAATCTGCTGCTGGAACTCAGCCGCGCCAAGCCATGACACAATCGACCGACACAGCATCGACCAACACAGAATCGACCAACACAGACCGGCAACATCGACCAGCAACAGCGACTTTCAACGAACATCGACACGACAGGACGAGACCATGAGTGACGTAGAACAGAACAACGATACCACCCGCCATCTGGTGCAGCGCTTCCAGACCGCGACCACGAAGATCCGCGAACAGGTGCGCGGCACCATCGTCGGCCAGGATGACGTGGTCGACAACCTGTTGATCACGCTGTTCGTCGGCGGCCACTGTCTGATCACCGGTATGCCCGGCACCGCGAAGACGTTGCTGGTACATACGCTGGCCAATGCACTCGGCCTCACCTTCAAGCGCATCCAGTTCACACCCGACCTGATGCCGACCGACATCACCGGCACCGACATGGTCGAAGAAAACCAGAGCACCGGCAAACGCGATTGGCGCTTCATTCCCGGCCCGGTGTTCACCAACGTGCTGCTGGCCGACGAGATCAACCGCACGCCGCCGAAAACCCAGGCCGCGCTGCTGGAAGCGATGCAGGAAAAAACCGTCACCGTGCGCGGCGTCAACCACAAACTGAACAAGCCGTTCTTCGTGCTGGCAACGCAGAACCCGATCGAACTCGAGGGCACTTATCCGTTGCCGGAAGCGCAGCTCGACCGCTTCCTGTTCAACGTGCTGCTCGACTACCTCAGCGCCGATGAAGAAGTGAAGGTCATCGAGCGCTTCACCAAGAGCGTCGAGATGCCGCCGGTGGAAGCCTGCACCAACGCGGAAGAAATCGTGCAGTTCCAGGCCATGGTGCGGCAGGTGCCGATCTCGACCACGCTGAGCCGGTTTGCGGTGGACATCGTGCGTGCCACGCGCCCGTCGGATGCGATCGCCGCTCCCATCATCAAGAAATACTGCAATTTCGGCGCGTCGATCCGCGCGACGATGAACCTGGTGCTGGCCGCCAAGGTGCGCGCGCTGATGGAAGGCCGCTACCACGTCACTGCTGACGACCTGAAAAAACTGGCGCCGCCGATCCTGCGTCATCGCGTGTTGCCGAACTACTACGCCGAATCCGACGGCGTCACCATCGACCAGATCCTGGCCGAGATGTTGACTACTCTGCCGGCGCCGGCGGCGGAATGAAACCGGGGTCTGAATAAATCGGAGTCAGAGTCGAATTTCATATGAGCAATTACACTTCATGGCGATTCAGGTGATGAAATTCGACTCTGACTCCAATTTACGAGCCCGTTCCCCGATGCAGCTGCTCGATCCAAAGGTGCTGGCGTCGCTGTCCAACCTCGAGTTGGTGGCCAAGGCCGTGGTCGAAGGTTTCGTCATCGGCCTGCACCGCTCGCCGAAGTTCGGCTTCAGCCAGGAATTCGTCGAATACCGCGCCTACGGCGAAGGCGACGATCCGCGCTACATCGACTGGAACGTTTATGCGCGCACCGACAAGACCTACATCAAGCGCTTCCTCGGCGAGACCAACAGCCATCTGATGATCCTGCTCGACAGCAGCGCCTCGATGGGCTACGGCAGCAACGGTTTGAGCAAGTTGCAGGTTGGCAAGTACCTCGGCGCCGCGCTGGCCTACATGGCGTCGCGTCAACACGATGCGGTCGGCACCATGGTGTTCGCCGACGAAGTGCTGGCCTATCGCCCGCCCGCCTCGCGCAGCGGTTCGTTCCAGGGCGTCATTCATACGCTCGACAAGGCCGAGGCGCTGAAAGGCACCGCGATCGACAAGCCGATGACGCGCTTCCAGGAACACATCCGCCGCCGCGGCCTGGTCGCGGTGATCTCCGACTTCTACTGCGACACCGAAGAGCTGATGAACAACGTGCGCCCGCTGGCCGTGCAAGGCCAGGACGTGATCCTGTTCCACCTGCTCGACCCGGCCGAGATCGCACCGCAGCTGAAAACCTCGACGCTGTTCGAAGACATGGAAACCGGCCACGCCATCGAAGTGTCGCCAGCGTTCATGCAAACGGAGTATCGTGAGCGCATCGATGCCCACATCAAGGCGATCCAGTCGGCGGCCAGCGGCATGCGCTGCGATCACGTGCTGATCAACACCGCCGAGCCGCTCGACAAAGCCTTGCACAGCTACCTGACCTTCAGGGAGAAACGTGGATGAACGCCGTCAGCTACCCATTCGTGACCGGAGTGCCGTCATGCTGATCGCGCCGCTGTTCTTGCTCGGCGTCTTCGGTCTTGCGCTGCCGTGGTGGTTGCATCGCCTGCAGGTGCAGACGACCGAACGCGAAAAATTCGCCACCACGCGTTTTCTCGAAGCGTCGAAAAAACGCATCCACGTGCAACGCAAACTGAAGTACCTGGTGCTGATGGGGCTGCGCATGGCGTTCCTTGCGTTTCTCGCGTTCGCGTTTGCGCGGCCGGTACTGTTCAAATCGCATCCGACGGTCGCCACCGGTGCCGACAGCGTGCATCATGTCATCGTCATCGACACTTCGTTCTCGATGCACGCCAACGGCCGGCTCGACGCCGCGCGCGACACCGCGCGTTCCATCCTCGGCACGCTGAAAGCCGGCGACAGCGCCTCGCTGTTCACCGCCAGCACCAGCGTGTCGCCGCTGGCCGAGCAGACCACGGCCGAGGCAGTGCGCAACCTGTTGCCCGGCGTCACCGCCGACAACGGCCGGCTCGATTTCGGCGCCATGGTGGCGGCGCTCAACACCCTGTTGAAGAACAGTCATGCGCCGGTCGTGTTGCACGTGCTCAGCGATTTCCAGCAGACCGCACAGGCGGTGCGCTTCGCCGACATGATTCCGGAGGTCGTCAACGGCCGCCCGGTGACGCTCGACATCCAGAAGCTCACCAGCGATGCCGCCGTCAATGCCGCCGTGACGTCGGTGGTGGTGGAAAACCGCAGCGAAGTCGTCGCCACCGTGCAGGCGTTCGGCGGCGAGCTCGCCGCCAACGATCGTCAGCTCAGTCTCAGCATCAACGGCGAAGGCCAACAACAGCTGCCGGTGCCGGCCACCGCCAACGGCGTGGCGCAGGTGCGCTTCAAGAACGTGAAGTTCGGCGACGGCGACAACAAGGTGGATGTCGCGCTGACTCCACACGACGTGCTGGCCGACGACGACCTGCGCCATACCGTGTTCGACAACTCGCCGCCGGCGCCGGTGCTGCTGCTCACGAAGGATTTGAAATCGCTCGGCGTCACTTATCTCTCGGCCGCGCTGGCCACGGCGCCGCGCGGTTACGCGGTGGAAGCCAAGGCCATCGCCGATTTCGACCCGCGCGTGCTGCAGCGCTATCCATGGCTGATCGTCGAAGACCTCGGCGCCTTGACGCCGACGCTGGCCTCCGCCCTTGCCGACTACGTGCACGGCGGCGGCGCCGTGTTCGCCGGTCTTGGCCAGCGCAGCCTGGCGCTGACCAGCGTGCCGGTACTGAACCTGCCGCTGTCGGTGCCGCCGGCCGCCAAAGACGCGGCGCCGCCGTTGATCAGCCAGATCGACACCAGCCATCCCGCGCTCAGCGACAGCAGCGGCTGGAACAGCGTCAACGTGCATGCGATGAAAGTAGTGCCGGGCAAGGACGACCGCGTGCTGATCGCGCAAGGCAATGCGCTGCCGGTGCTGATCGAACGCAGCATCGGCGCCGGCCGTTTGGTCTTGTTTACCAGCAGCCTCGACAACAGCGCCTCCGACCTGCCGGTGAAACCTGTGTTCGTCGGTTTCATGGCCGAACTGGCGCAGTACCTGTCGAAAGAGAAGCTGCTGGCACGCCAGCAAGTGGCCGACTCGTTCCTGCAATTGACACAAAGTGGCGGCGGCTCCGGTCAAGT
>DATJXP010000315.1:0-2872 GCA_035500035.1 Candidatus Acidiferrum sp.
ATTTCGGCGAGATCGTGCGACGAGATGAAGACCGTCATCTCGCCGGCGTTGGCGAACACTTGATGCATGAATTCGTCGCGTATCAGTGGATCCAGGCCGCCGAACGGTTCGTCGAGCACCAGCAGCTTGGGCCTGAACGCCATCGCGCACAGCAGCAGCATCTTCATGCGCATGCCGCGCGAGAGGTCGCCGATGCGACGGTCGGTCGGCAACGCGAGTTGTTGCAGTAGCGCGACTTCCAGTTGTTGGTCCCAGCTCGGATAAAACGGCCGCAGGTAATCCAGGTACTGGCCGACCGTCATTGGCTTCGGCAGTTCCTGGTTTTCCGACACGTAGCCGATCTTGGCCAATTCGCGCGGCGACAGCTTGTGCGTATCCACACCCAACACGGTGGCGCTGCCGCGCGAGGCCGTCAGCAGGTTCATCAGGATCTTGATGGTGGTGGTCTTGCCGGCACCGTTGGCACCGATGAAGGCGAACGCGCTGCCTTCCGGTACCGACAAGCTCAAGCCGTTGAGGGCTTCGTGTTTGCCGAATTTTTTATGGAGGTCGTCGGTTTGGATGATCATTTCCGGTTTCCTTCTGCGGTTTTGTCCAGTTGGGTCCAGTGGCTCGACAGGGCGCGCATGACTTCGTCGAGGCTTACGCCCAGACGCTTGGCATCGACGACGAGTTGTTCCACGTCTTCCTGCAGCAGGCGCTTCTTGTCGCCGGCGCGTCCGGCCGGCGGTTCGGCGACGATGGTGCCGATGCCGGGTTGCGCCAGCAGCCAGCGTTCGTTGATCAGGTACTGGATGACCTTGTGCGCCGTGTTTGGATGGATTTTCAGCGTGGTGGCCAGCGCGCGCACGGAAGGGAATGGCTGCCCCGGCCGGTATTCGCCGCTCAGGAACGACTTTTGCGCGGCAAACACCACCTGATCGAAGATCGATTCGCCCGGCTTCAATGTGAATCTTGTTAGTGTCATACTAGTAATGTGACACATGTGACGGTGGCAGGCAAGTGCCAATTGCTGGCGTCGACGGTAGATACTCTCGATCAGGGTTTAACCGGTTGTTTGCAGGCGGCTCTTGTACTGTACCGCGTGCACCACACGCCGTATGGCAGCGATGACGAGCTGCGGCTCTTGCAGCGGAATCGCGTGACTGCTGTTTTCGGCAATGACCAGTTCGCTGTTGTCCGACAGTGCCGCCAGCGCGCGTTGTCCTTCCATGTGATTGGTTTCCAGTACCGCGAAAGGACCGGGAAAGGGCTGGCCGTGGCTGATGACCGACACCGGAGTCGAGCCGAGCAGCCCGGGTTTACCGAGCTCTTGCATCGCTTCGCCGAGGCGGAGCACCGAGGCGAATTCGTCGGCACCGGCACGGAATGAATGCGCAGTGGGGTAGCGCGAAGTCAGCGCCTGCAATTGCGGCGCGGTGTAGGGCAGTGCCGTCGCTTCCTTGATCAGGCCTCGCAGGCGCAGCAACCGTGGTATGCCGAAAGTCGCGGCGGTGGCGATGACTTTCAACGCCGTGCTGGTCCGGTGCAAGTAAGTTTGCGCGCCCGGGGTGGTGAACACCGCTTCGTGCGAGATGTCGATGAAGACCAGGCCGGCGACGCGGTCGGGATGACGTTTGGCGTACAGGCGGATCAGCGGTCCACCATAGGAAAGTCCGACCAATACGCAGGGCGGGGTAATGCCGGCGCAATGCAGCAATGCTTCCAGATCGTCCACGCGTTGCTCCATCGTGCGCGGCAACGGCGCCGCGTCGCTCCAGCCGAGGCCGGCGCGGTCATAGCTGACGACGCAGCAAGTGTCGGCCAGCGCATCCTGCAGCGGCCACCACATCGCGGAAGAGGAAGCGCCGCCGGATTCGATCACCACGGTCGGGCCGCCGCTACCGCGTTTCATCATGTGCAACCGGCGCCCGCCGATATCGACCAACTCGCCTGGTGGCACACTGGTGAGCCGCTCTCTGTTTTCGGCCAGTACCCGCGACAGCCAGCCGAAACCCAGCAATGCCAGTGGCACCAGAATCCATATCAAGAAACTCGGCATGACTTTCCTCAAAAAAATACAGTTGTGTATAAAATACATTGGTGTATATTTTTGTGCAACATGGGTGACAAACGACAACGTACGCGGGCCGGGCTGATCGAAGCGGCCAAGGCCGTGATCCGCGAAAAGGGCTTCCACGCGGTGTCGCTGCAGGAAGTGGCGGAACGTGCCGGCATGTCGCGCGGCGCCATTTACGGCAATTTCCGCGACCGCGAGGAATTGCTGTTCGCGGTGGTGGAAACCTTGTGGGAGCCGGCAGTGCCGCCGCTACGGCATGGCGCCTCCTTGCGCGAACAGTTGCGCATCATCGGCCGCACCGTGGCCGACACCGCCAAGGCGCGCCGCGGCATGGCAGTGGGAGCGGCATCGTTCCAACTGTATGCGCTGTCGAATCCGCGCATGCGCAAACGCCTCGCCGCCGAGAACACCAGGATCTACGCCCACATCGCCAGGTCGCTGCTCGAATACATTCCGGAAAAAGAATTGCCGTTGCCGGTCGATATCTTCGTCAAGGTGACTCACGCGCTGTCCGATGGCCTGACGTTCGGGCATTTCATGGCGCCGGACCAGATCACGCCGGAAGTGATCGTCGCGGCGTTCGAAGCGCTGGCCGGCAAGAAATGAACTCCGCTTCGCAACGGAAAAATCACCGGGACACCTGACCCGGCTGCTGCCGGCTGGCCTTGCTGCATCGGCATCGACTAACATCCTGCCCGTCGATCAAACCGGAACTCTCCAATGTTGCTGAATGCCCTGTCGCGCCGCTGCCTGTCCGTTTCTGCGTCTTCCGTACTGTTTATTACGCTGGGATTCCTGCTTCCGGGCGCATTG
>DATJXP010000316.1:0-8287 GCA_035500035.1 Candidatus Acidiferrum sp.
ACCATTTTCTACTTTGACTTCGACAAGTCTGACCTGCATCAGGAAGATCGCGATGCGCTGGTGTATCACGCAGCCGAGCTGAAAGCCCATCCGAACCAACACATCCGTCTGGAAGGTCATGCTGACGAACGCGGCACCCGCGAATACAACCTGGCCTTGGGCGAGCGTCGCGCCAAGTCGGTATTGAACTTCCTGCAGGTAAACGGCGTTTCCCCCGGCCAGATGGAAACCATCAGCTACGGCGAAGAGCGTCCGGCCGATCCGGGCAAGACCGAAGCTGCCTACGCCAAAAACCGTCGCGTGGAAATGGTCAAGAAGTGATCGTTCCGACAACGATGTAAAATTGAGCCGGGTTCGCCCGGCTTAATTTTTTTCATGAAGGGGTTTTAACGCTACCTTGGGGTACAAAAGCACCGCTTGGGTAGCGACCGCTTCGAACGCCGCAGGCGCCTTTGTGGAGGGCACCATGCAGATCCGTCACTGTCTCGTCCTGGTATTGGTATTGGGCGCCGTCAATACAGCTTGGGCCCAGGTGCAGGTCAGGGATGCCAACTCGTCCCGCAACTCGGGTTCTCAACCGGCGCCAGCCAACAACGACCTGATGATCTCCATCTACGACCAATTGCAAGCGCTGCAGCAAGAAGTGCAGACCCTGCGCGGTATCGTCGAAGAACAAGGCTACCAATTGAAACGTTTGCAGGCGGAACAACGCGATCGTTATCTCGACATCGATCGCCGCTTGGGGGCGTTGAACAATCCGTCGGCGAAAGGGAGTGCCACCAGCCAGGTCGCGCCGGCCGCGTTGCCGCCACCCAGTCTGGATTCCAGTTCGGCTGCACTCAATTCGGCGTCGACGGTTTCCACGTTGCCGGCACCACCGCCAGCCAGCCTCACCGCAAGCACCGGCAACAAGAAGGCAAGCACCAGCGCGGACAACGACATCGACGAGCAAGAGCTCTACCGCAAGGCGCTGAACCTGTTGCTGGAAGACCACAAGGCCGAAGAAACCAAGCCGCGTGCGCAGGAATCGGTCACGCTGTTCCAGACCTACATCGACAATTATCCCAAGGGCCGGCTGTTGACCAACGCGTTGTATTGGCAGGGCGCCGGTTACTTGCTGGTGGGCAATCCAAACCGGGCCAAAGAAGTATTGACCCGCTTGGTGACGGAATTCCCGCAGGATGCCAAGGCTGCCGGCGCGATGCTGAAATTGGGCGAAGCCTACAAGCAGTTGGGCGACAAGGCCCATGCGGCCGAAGTCTGGAAAGGCATCCGGGCCCGTTTCCCCGAGGCCGCCGATGAAAACGGCAAGGCCGACGAATTCCTGAAGACCCTGTAGCGTTCGGGCAGGCAGCCCCTGCTTCGCGCTGTAAAGCAATGACGGACAAGCTGCGCATCACCGAAATCTTCCATTCGCTGCAAGGTGAAGCGCGCACCGTCGGCAAGCCGACCGTGTTCGTGCGTCTCACCGGTTGTCCGCTGCGTTGCGTCTATTGTGATACCGCGTATGCCTTTTCCGGCGGCATGGTGTTTTCCATCGCCGAAATTCTCGCCACCGTGGCGTCGTGGTCGCCGCGCTATGTATGCGTGACCGGCGGTGAGCCGCTGGCGCAGAAGGAATGCTGGCCGCTGCTGGCTGCACTGTGCGATGCCGGCTACGACGTTTCGCTGGAAACCAGTGGTGCCATCGACGTCACCGGCGTGGACCGGCGCGTCAGCAAGGTGCTCGATCTGAAAACTCCCGCTTCCGGCGAACTGCATCGCAACCTGTTGTCGAATCTGCCGCTGCTGACCGCGCATGACCAGGTCAAGTACGTCATCGCCGACGAACAGGACTACCAATGGGCCAAAGCCAGCATCGACGAGCACGGGCTGGCGGGGAAAGTCGATGAGATCCTGTTGTCGCCGGTGCATGGGCAATTGGAACCGGTGCAACTGGCAGAATGGATTTTGCGCGACCGGTTGCCGGTGCGGTTGCAGATCCAGTTGCACAAATATCTGTGGGCCGATGCGGCGGGGCATTGAATGGTGACGACCGTTTTGCGTGCCGTGGTATTGCTGTCGGGCGGGCTGGATTCAGCTACCTGCCTCGCTCTGGCGCGTCGTCAGGGTTATGAATGCTATGCACTCAGTTTCGATTACGGCCAACGGCATGCCGCCGAGCTTGCCGCAGCGGAGCGGGTTGCGCACCAGCTTGGCGCCACCGCGCATCGCACGATCAAGCTGGATCTGGCCGGCATCGGCGGCTCGGCGTTGACCGACAAGAGCCTGGCCGTGCCGGAGTCGGAAACCACCGGTATTCCGATCACCTATGTGCCGGCACGCAACACCGTGTTTCTGTCGATCGCGTTGGCATGGGCGGAAGTGTTGAATGCCGACGCCATCTTCATCGGCGTCAATGCGCTGGATTATTCCGGTTATCCCGATTGTCGTCCGGCCTTCGTCGAAGCGTTTCAACGCATGGCCAACCTCGCCACCAGGGCTGCGGTGGAAGGGCACCCACTCAAAATCGAGACGCCACTGCTCAACCTGGGCAAGGCCGACATCATCAAGGCTGGCGTCGCGGCCGGCGTGGATTTTTCGTTGACGGTTTCCTGTTATCAGGCGGACGCCCGCGGCTCTGCTTGCGGCAAATGCGATTCCTGCCGTTTCCGCCGGAAAGGTTTCGCCGATGCCGGAGTGGCTGATCCGACACGTTACCGATGAGCTGCGTTCGCACTGGCGACGATGCACTATTTGCCCGTCGAACGGGGTGAATTTCCTGCCTGAAGCGGCTTGAAATTTTTCCGACTTTGAGTACTATGTGCGCCTTCTTTTGGGGTCGTTAGCTCAGTCGGTAGAGCAGTTGGCTTTTAACCAATTGGTCGAAGGTTCAAGTCCTTCACGACCCACCATTCATGGACTGGATTGGCGCTGTTTGCAGCAGCATAGCGCGGGTCTGGTGTAGTTGCTTCGAGCGCCGCAGGCGCTTCATGAGTTGTTTCGAACGCCGCGGGCGCTTTCCATGCACGAGGTCGAAGCTACTTGCAGCCGCAAGAGCGCGACTCTGGTGTAATTGCTTCAAGCGCTGCTGGCGCTGAGTGGGTGGGCTCGATGTCTGCACAAGAATCCCCGAAAAACGTACAGCCTGATCTGGCTGCCGATCGCGCCAAGGTCAAGGCGTGGCTTGATCGCGTGCCGCATCGCCTTCCTGTTGCCGATGCCGACGAGGCTACCGAGCGTGTGGCAATCAAGCGCTTGTTGCAGGAACGCAATGCTGCGCTGGTCGCGCACTATTACACCGATGCGGCGTTGCAGTCGCTGGCGGAAGAAACCGGCGGCTTCGTCTCCGACTCGCTGGAGATGGCCAGGTTCGGCGCCAATTCTCCCGCCACTACGCTGGTGGTTGCCGGTGTCCGCTTCATGGGTGAAACGGCGAAGATACTCAGCCCGGACAAAACCGTATTGATGCCAACGCTGGAAGCCACCTGTTCGCTCGACATCGGCTGTCCGGTCGACGAATTTGCCGCCTTCTGCCGGCAATACCCCGATCACGAAGTCGTCGTATATGCCAACACCTCTGCCGGCGTAAAGGCGCTGGCGGATTGGGTCGTCACCTCGGCCATCGCGGTTGACGTGGTCGATCACCTGTTGTCGCAGGGCAAGCAAGTGATCTGGGCGCCCGACAAACACCTCGGTCGTTACATTCAGCGCAAACTCGGCAACGAACAAGACATCGTGCTGTGGGATGGCGCCTGCATCGTGCACGAAGAGTTCAAGACGCGCGCACTGCTGGACATGAAACACGTCTATCCCGACGCCGCCATCCTGGCGCATCCGGAGTCGCCGATGAGCGTGCTGGAGCTGGCTGACGTAGTGGGTTCGACCACGCAGATCATCAAGGCGGCGCAGACGCGGCCGGAGTCTACCTTCATCGTCGCCACCGATCACGGCATCTTCTACAAGTTGCAGCAGCAGGCACCGGGCAAGACTTTCGTGATGGCGCCGACTTCAGGCGAAGGTGCCACCTGCCGCAGCTGTGCCCAGTGTCCGTGGATGGGGATGAATACCTTGACGGCGCTCAGGATGACGCTGGAAGCAGGCGACTACTCCAGCAAAAACCGCATCGAAGTCGATCCCGAACTCGGCCGGCGCGCGCTGGTGCCGTTGCAACGCATGCTGGATTTCCGCGCTCAGCGGTAATACTTCTTCTCGATATTGCGGATGTAATCGAGCCGCTGACGCAGCCGCGCCAGCACCAGCTTGTCGGTTTCGTCCTGCATCGCGTAATTGAGGTGTTCCTTGGCGTGCACGAAGTCACCGATGGTGATGAAGTACTCCGCACGTGCCTGATGTACCTTCTTGATGTTGCCTGCCAGTCCTTCCACTTCCGCAAGGTCCGACCATACCTGAGGGTCGTTCGGTACATCGAGCGCATGCTGCTCCAGCACGGTTGCCGCTTCCTTGTAGCGTTTGGACTTGGTCAGCGCAGTGGCGTAGGCCATCGTCAACGGATGGTTGCCGGGGCTGAATTTCAGCCCGGCTTCGAGGATGTTGCCGGCGCGAGTGTAGTCATTGGCGGCCATCGCGATCTCGGCGTTGAGTATCACGTAGCTGATGCGGTTAGGTTCCTTGGCCAACAGTGGCGACAGGGTTTCGGTCGCGGCGATGTATTGCCCGGTCTTCACTTGCGCCAGCGCGATGCCGTAGTTGGCGGCATCGGCCGCGGCACCGTTGAGCTGGGGCAGGGCGCGTTTGCGTTCGAGGATTTCGGCGTCGGCATTCTTGGCGTAATGGATGCGCACGCGTTCGCGCATCAACAGGAATTCCGGATTCTGGATGTACGTCACCTTCGGCATGCTGTTGGCGCGGTTGCGGCTGTCGATGATGCGGCTGGCATCCAGTGGGTGGGTGGACATGAATTCCGGCAGCTTGTCGGAAATATTGTGCGAGCGTTCCATCGATTCGAACATGCCGACCATGTCCTGCGGATCGAAGCCGGCGTTGTACAGCGTGCGGATGCCGACGCGGTCGGCCTCCTGTTCGTGGCTGCGGCTGAAGCGCAACTGGTTGTCGATGGAGTGGGCCTGATTGGCCATCAGCGCGGCTTGACCGGCATCGCCGCCGACGGTGGCGGCGATCGCGATGCTGGCGAGCAGGCCGGCGATGGTCGGCAAGGTATTGTTGCGGCTGTCCTGCACCGAACGCGCGTAGTGGCGTTGGCTGAGGTGGGCCAGTTCGTGCGCGAGCACCGACGCGAACTGCCCTTCGTTCTCGGCATACAGGAAGAGTCCGGCATTGACGCCGACCACGCCACCCGGTGCGGCGAAGGCGTTCAGTTCCTTGCTGTCGATCAGCACGAAGTCGAGCCGGTGGTCGGTCAGCTCGCTGTTGACGGCCAGCCGGTAGGTCACGCTGGAAATGTATTCGGCCACCAGCGGATCGTTCAGTGCCGGCGTTTGCTTGCGTACGGTACGCAGGAACTCGCGGCCGAATTCGTATTCTTCCTGGGTGGAAATGGTGCCCGATACTTCATCGCCGAGCACCGGCAGGTTGATCTGCGCCACGGTGGCCTGACCGGGTAGCAGCAGTACCAGTGAAAGTGCCAGCGAACAGGCTTGCAGCAGGGACGGTTTAGTTGGCATCGGGGCCGGAAATCCGCAAAGCGTTCTGCATCGGTCGGGTCGAGTGATGGATCGAATCATACAGAATTATTGATTGCCAAACTCGGTTTTTACAGGGCTGCTTGATAGAATGGGCCGATGACCTACACAGCAACGCTCGAACTCGACCTTACCGGCCTGACCTGCCCGATGCCGCTGCTCAAGACCAAGCAGGCACTGAACAAACTGGCCACGGGCGATACCGTGAAGGTGGTGGCCACCGATCCGGCCTCCATGCGCGATTTCCAGGTGTTCGCCGAGCAGAGCGGCAACAAGCTGCTCGAATCGAACCAGGCGGATGGTCGTTATATCTACTTGCTGTTGAAAAAGTAATGACGCAGCACAATGCAACGCAAGGCCGTTCAAAAGCACGATTGATACCACGATTGACACTGCGATTGACGCAATGATGCCAGTTTCCCACTGAATGCCGGCTGTATGATTACCGTACTGAACACCATCTACAAACGCTACTTTTCCGAAGAAGAAGCCATCATCTTCACCGGCATCCTGGTCGCCCTCGTCGTGGTGATGATGACGATGGGGAGCATCCTGGCGCCCATATTGTGGAGCCTGATCATCACGTACCTGTTGCAGGGCCTGGTCAACTCGCTCGAGCGATTGAGAGTGCCGCGCAATCTGGCGGTTTACCTGGTCTATGCGTTGTTCATCGGCGTGGTGCTGGTGGTGTTGCTGGTGGTGCTGCCGTTCATGTGGAGGAGTGTCACCTCGATGACCACCACGTTGCCGCAGATGCTCGACAAGCTGCGCAGCCTGCTGCTGACACTGCCGCAGGACTACCCGGGCGTGTTCACCGACGAGCAGGTTGACGGGTGGATGAAGTCGCTGCAGTCGGAGATGGCCAGATACGGCCAGATGTTGCTCGGTTACTCGTTCGCCAGCCTGACCCGCATCGTTACGTGGATGATCTATACCATCCTGGTGCCGATCATGGTGTTCTTCATGCTGAAGGACTCCACCAAGCTGATCGACTGGTTCAAGAACTGGCTGCCGAAGCACCGCCCGGTCATGGGGCAGATCTGGCGCGAGATGAACGACCAGCTTTCCAACTACGTGCGCGGCAAGGCGCTGGAAATGTTGTTGGTCGGCGGCTGCTGTTTCATTTTGTTCAATTGGAGCGGCCTGCATTACCGCCTGCTGCTGTCGATCCTGGTCGCACTGTCCATCATCATCCCGTACATCGGTGCCAAGCTGGTGTCGATCCCGGTGCTGCTGGTGGCCTTCCTGCAATGGGGCATCTCGCCCGAGTTCTACCATCTGGCAACGATCTACGTGATCCTGCTGGTACTGGACGGTTACCTGCTGGTGCCCATCCTTTATTCGGAAACGGTATTCCTGCATCCGATCGCCATCATCGTTGCGGTGCTGGTATTTGGCAGCCTGTGGGGGTTCTGGGGAGTGTTTTTCGCGATTCCGCTGGCCACCTTCATCAAGGCCACCATCAGGGCTTGGCCGGTCTGTCATCAGGCTGAATCCAAATGAAATGCTTGTCCTTTTCGGCGGTGCCAACCCCTGGCGCTTAGGCTAGAATCCGCCCCTCCCGACCATTTGAGGTTTGCATGATAGAAGGCAGTATCGTTGCCCTGGTCACTCCCATGGCCACTGAAGGGGGCGTCGACTATCCGCGGTTGGCGGCGCTGGTGGAATGGCATGTGGCAAGCGGCACCAATGCCATCGTCGCCGTCGGCACCACCGGTGAATCCGCCACGTTGAGCGTGGAAGAACACTGCGAAGTCATCAAGCGAACCGTCAAGACCAGCGCGGGGCGGATTCCTGTCATCGCCGGCACCGGCGCCAATTCCACCACCGAAGCAATCGAACTGACCCAGGCCGCCAAGGATGCCGGTGCCGATGCCTGCCTGCTGGTGACGCCGTATTACAACAAGCCCAGCCAGCGCGGCCTGATCGCCCACCACACGAAAATCGCCGAAAGCGTGGCGATTCCGCAGATTCTGTACAACGTGCCGGGCCGCACCGCCTGCGACATGCTGCCCGACACCATCGCCGCGCTGGCGCAGGTGCCCAACATCATCGGAGTCAAGGAAGCCACCGGCAATCTCGATCGCGGTCGCGAAGTGCTGGCGCGCTGCCCGGCCGGCTTTGCCGTCTATTCCGGTGACGACGCCACGTTTCTCGAGTTGATGCTGATGGGCGCCAGAGGCAATATCTCCGTCACCGCCAACGTGGCGCCGGCACAGATGGCGAAAGTTTGCCGGCTGTTGCTGCAGGCAGGGCAGGCCGATGGCGCCGGGCGCGAAGCGCTGGTCGCACAAGCCCGTGCGATCAATGCCGGCATCGCCGCGTTGCACCAGGATCTGTTTCTCGAATCCAACCCCGTACCGGTCAAATGGGCGTTGGCGCAGATGGGCAAGATGAGTGGCACGCTCAGGCTGCCATTGGTGGAACTGGACGCCAAATTCCATGACCGGCTACGTGCCACGTTGAAGAGCACCGGAGTTCTATGAAGCGCAACACTCTCAAGTCCGCTGCCGGCATGGCAGTCACCGCCGCCGGCCTCCTCGTACTGAGTGGCTGTTCGTACCTGGCCAAGGTGCCGGGCATGAACAAGGTAGTCGGCGAAAACGGCTACTTCTACGACCATCAGGGCGATTACCTGAAAGCCC
>DATJXP010000317.1:0-3212 GCA_035500035.1 Candidatus Acidiferrum sp.
ACCGACAGTTGCAGCGCGCTGCCGATGAGGCCGCGATACCCCACTTCATAGACCTTGGCGACTTCCGATACGAAGTTCGGACCGCCGGCCACGATGTAGGGCGGGTTCTGCGGAAAATAGACATCGCGATCGTAGCGCGACGGCGCCCGCACCGCGCGCGACGCCGCCGCCCACAGGAAATCATTGGCCGACACCGTCCAGCCCAAGCGCAGCGTTGGCAGGTATTCCATGCCGGTGTAGTCGTTCCACTCCAGCTTGAGCCCGGTCGTCAGCTTCAGGTTGGCGGCAAGCGGAAATTCGTCTTGCAGGTAAACATCCTTCCACTCGAGATTGCTCTGCTGCGGCCTGAGCCCGGTGATGAAGCCATCACCGACGTCGTCTTCGCCGAGCCGGTAGCCGCCACCCCACACCAGGCGATGGCTGCCGAGCGCGAAATTTTGTTGCAACTCGATGTCGTAGATGTCCGACTCCGGACTGAACAGCACGAATTCGCGGCGATCGTTGTGGTTCCAGTAGGCCTGCACTTGCAGCGAGGAATCCGCGCTCCAGTGGCGATCCCAGCGCGCCAGCAGGTTGGCGCCCGAACCTTCCAGCGGCGGAATGGTGATGGTACCGACGGTGCCGCGCTGTTCCGATTCGCCGTCGAACACATCGCCCTGCAGCGTGAAGTCGTCGCTGCCGCGCTGCCAGTCGGCACGGAATCCGGCCTGCTGACGCTGGTAACGGTTCAGCACCGGGGCGCCGGATTCGAGTTCGGTTTCGTCCCAGCGCCTGGTCCTGGCATAGGCGCGCCAGCGCACGTCGCCATCCAGGGTGCCGCCGCCACGAACGGCGGCACCTTGCTCCTGATTGCCGGCGTCGGCACTCACCAGCGTGCTCTCGTGCGGTGCCACCGGCCGCGTGATGATATTGATGACGCCGTTGACGGCATTGGCACCCCACAGCGTCGCGCCGGGGCCGCTGATGACTTCGATGCGATCGATGTCTTCCAGCATCGTGTCCTGCATTTCCCAGAACACGCCGGAGAACATCGGGGTATAGACGGTGCGGCCGTCGATCAGCACCAGCAGCTTGTTGCCTATCGTGTTGTTGAAGCCGCGGGCGGTGATCGCATATTGCACGCTGTCGATACGGGCCACCTGCAGCGTGGGCGCCAACCGCAATACTTCCGGCAACGTGGTGGCGCCGGAGCGATGGATGTCGTCGGCGGTGATGACATACACCGACGCGGCCGCCTGCAGCAGGCTTTCCTGATGACGGGCCACCGACGTGATCTGGATTTGGGTGAGTTCTTCGAGGCTGGAAGCCAGCAGGTTGTCGTTCAATCCGGCTGAAGACCGGTCTGAAGGCTGCGGCTGGGCCAACGTGAATGCCGGCATCAGGAGGGCCGCCATCAGAGCTCCATGATATCGAACTGATGGCAAGGTCGATCTGGAATTGTCCTTTTCTGCGCCTGGTGACATCTCTTCGCTCCTTAAAAAAATTCACTGCTGCGCGATCATCAAACTGCCGGCGATATCTCCATGACTGACTTCGTTGATTGCTTTCTCGCGGTTTTTCCCGCGATTTCCCGTATCAAGCAAGCGCGAACATCCGGTTCATGGCTGGCGACAATCATTCTAACTGAAACTGTAAGGATAAATAGTGAATGATTTTTACACCTGAAACCATAGCCCTGCCCGGCATGGAAATTTTCCTGCCCTCCGCCAATGGCGCCTGATGGCACATTTTCGGCAAAGCGCAGGCAGGTGATATCAAGCGGGATAGGCAACTGGCGGGAACGGCGACGGCAACCGGTGGTGACGGCCGATTTCAGTCCCGGTTGAGCGTCTTGAGCGCGACGCGGGCGGCGGCGGTGCGGTTTTCCACACCCAATTTCGGGAATATCTGTTCCAGATGCTTGTTGACCGTGCGCGGGCTCATGCCGAGGATCTCGGCGATCTCGCGGTTGGTCTTGCCGTTGCTGATCCAGAACAGCACTTGCGATTCGCGCGCAGTCAGGTTGAGCTCGGTTTTCAGCAGCTCCTCGCCCGACGCCTTGCCGGTATCGAGCAGCTTCATCAGCTTTTCGCTGCCACCGAGGTCTTGCAGGTAAACCACGCCGAGCTTGTGTTCGAGCCCTTCCAGCATCAGCAACTGGTTCGGTTCCGGCGCATGCAGCAGCCATTGCTGCAACTGGGCGGTCATGCTCTTGTCGCGCCACTGCTGGGTGGCCTTGGCCTTGGCGAACAACGCATAGGTTTGCGGCGTCGCCCAGTTGACGAGGCCGTCGGCGTTGATCGAAAACAGGTACTGGCCGGTGGAATCGAGCGCCTGCCAGGCACTGCTGGTCAGCCGCGCGTTGCTCAGGTGCACCTTCATGCGCGCCACCAGCTCGTCGGGGTTGATCGGCTTGGTCAGGTAATCGACGCCGCCGACCGCAAGCCCTTTCACCACGTGCTCGGTGTCGCTCAAGCCGGTCATGAAGATCACCGGGATCGCCGCCAGCTCCGGCACTTTCTTCAGTTCGCTGCAGGTTTCGAAGCCGTCCATCTGCGGCATCACGGCGTCGAGCAGGATCATGTGCGGACGGATGCGGCGCGCGATCGTCAGCGCCTGCTTGCCTTCCAGCGCCACCAGCACGCTGAAGCCAGCGGCTTCCAGCGTGTCGTTGACCAGGCTCAGCGTGTCGGGCGAATCATCGACGACGAGTACTACATCCTGGCGCTTGCTCATGGCATTCATGTCAGATCACGCTCCAGCGCGGTGGCGAGTTGCGCGAACTGCATGCGCGCGGCCAACTCGCGGAAGTTTTCCAGCGTACCGGCATCGATCAGGTCGTCGAACGCGGCGATTTCGTCGAGCTTGGTTTGCACGCCCTGGCGGTAGCCGATCTGGGCATGGGCGAGCAGTTCGCGCAGCAGGGCGTGGTCGGGCAATGGTCCGGCTTCCGCCTTCGCCAACTGCGTTGGCTTCGGCGTGACTTGTCCCGCCGTAGCCATCGGCGAAGGCGGATCGGCGTAGGTCCATTCCAGCTTCAGCCAGTGGCCGATGCGTTCGACCAGTTGTTGGTTGTTGATCGGTTTGACCAGGTATTCGTTGTACGGCGCCAGGCTGTCGTCGCGCTGTACCGGTTGTTGCGCTTCCGCCGACACCATCAGGATGGTCTGTTGCCAGCCGAGCGCACGCAGTGCACCGGCCAGCGCGTGGCCATCCTTGCCCGGCATGTTGAC
>DATJXP010000318.1:0-10679 GCA_035500035.1 Candidatus Acidiferrum sp.
TGCCGGCCAAGCCGGCCGCCACGCTGTCGCCGCCCAACATGCTTTGCGAGATGATGGCGCGCAGCCGCTCGTCCTTGAGGCCGTAAGGCGGTTGTTCGACGAATACGCGCTTGCCGAACAACCTGACCGGCAGCCAGTTCAACAGGAAGCCAAGCTTGCGGGCATAGAACGGAATGCACCAGCCGTCATAAGCGAAGGTAACGCCATAAACGCCGACGCCCGCGACATGCGCGGGATTGTCCGCCGCATACTTCAACGACAGCACGGCTCCCATCGACAATCCGGCAATGAAAATGCGATCGGTACTCTGGCGCAGTCTGGCCACCGCGAGTTCGACGCTGTGGTACCAGTCTTTCCAGCCAGTGCGCAGCAAGTCGTCGACGTCGCCGCAATGACCGGCCAACTGCATGCCATAAACGGTGAAGCCCGCGTTGTGCAGACCCTTGCCCAACAGGCGCATTTCGTTGGGAGTACCGGTCAGCCCGTGTATCAACAAGACACCGGTGCGGTTTCCCTCGAAAAAGAATTCGGCATTCTTGATCATGTAGACCCTATCGTATCGTTTTTATTGTGAACTGCTTTTTTTAACCCGATACGACGTATCAGTTTGAAAGCCGCCACCCCAAGCACAATCGTTCGAGCGAGGACCTTGCCCGCGCCTCAAACGATTTCGTTGGCAGCCTTGGCATGGTGCTCATTCAGGAAGCCCAGCGCTTGTTCGAACCCGGCTATCGCCAGATGATCGATGTCTTCCTGTTGGCAAAACTCGATCAATTTCAGCTTGGCCAATACGAAGTCCGCTTGACCGGAAGCGCAGAAATCCGAGCCGCCATCGCCGACGAACAGTACCCGGCCGCTGTTGCGCTGGCAACCGGAAACCAGCGCACACTTGCAATTGCCGCTAGCTTTTACGCAATCCTTATCTGAATGCGGGAATTGCAGTTGCCAACGACGCTCGCCGACCTGAGTCAGCTTGTTGGCGTAGATGGGCAGATCGCCCAAGCCATGACGGCGCAGGATGCGATCGATGGCGTAGTCGAGACCGTCGCTGACTATCTTCACCGGCATGCCCAATTTGCGGGCCAGGGTGACGAATGCTTTGAAGGAAGCATCGAGCTCAATGGTGTCGAGAGCAGAATCGAGCTCATCTTTGCTGGCATCGAGCAGGGCAATTTGAGCACCCATGCATTCGCGCGAACCGATCTTGCCGGCAGCCCATGCACTTTCCAGCGTCTGATATCCTTCCATGCCGAAACGGCTCAGCAGCGTATCGGTCACGTCAACCAGGCTGACCGTGCCGTCGAAATCGCACAGGATGGACCAACGCTCGTTGTCGAGGCCAATGGCTTCGGCCAGTTGGGTGTTGGCTCGGATGTTTGCTTCATTCATAGAACTTCTCTACAGAACGCCTGCTACTGAATATCTTCTTCGGAACTGCCCTTCTAAACTGCTTTGCTGAACTGTTTTTCTGAACTGTCTTTCTGAACTGTTTTTCTGAACTGCCCGTTCACAAAATTTCTTACTCGTAAAACCTTACCATCACATTCTGTCCAACGAGCACGTTCTGTGGTTGATCAAATTCGAGTATTGCTTCCACTATCCGCCCTGCCGGCTGCGCATCGCTGCCGGCACTGCTCTCCACCAACTTGCCCAAGCGCACCACGTGGGCCGCGAGCGGCTTGGCCTCGGGCGCCGACTCCAGCGATATCGAAGCTTTGGCTCCAGTATGCAAGCGGCCAATGAACCCTTCGTTAACCTCGGCCCGCACTTGCATCGGCTTGGCAGGCAGCAACACAAAGGCAACGCTATTGTTGTTGCCGCCAACGCGCGCTCCCTGCTGCGCATAAACCTTGATCAATTCGCCATCGGCAGGAGCGCGTACCGTGCGCTGCGCCAACTCCAGTTCGGCTTGTTGCCGGTGTATCGCCACCAGATCCAAACCCGCCGTGGCGGCAGCAAGTTCGGCCCGCAACTGGCTCAAGGCCTGTTCAGCCTCGTCCGCCTGTTGCTGCTCCACCGCTCCAGCATTGGCTGCCTCCCGTGTCCGGTCGGCTGACTGTTGCGCGGACACCATGCGCCGCTTGAGTGCCGCTACCTGTGCCTCAGCCTGTCTCGCTTCCGCCTTGGCTTGAGCCAAATCCAGCGCGGCGCGACGAGAATCCAGCGATCCCAGGATTTCGCCTTTCGTCACTTTGTCACCCGGCTGTTTTTTAATATCGTCGAACTTTTCATCGGTGAGGATGCTGATATCGATCAAGCCTCCCTCAACCGTGATCTTGCCCCGGGCTATGGCCAGGTAATCGTCCGCTTTGACCGCAGTCGGTGCCGGAGGTTCCGAACAGGCTGCCAGCATCAACAAGCACAACGAGGACAAGGCCGGCCATTGTCTCATAAAGCCGCCCCCGAATCAGGCTCAAACGCCTCCGGCCGGTGATCGCGGTAAATGACTCCGTCTTCCATGTCGAGCACACGATCGGCATGCTGAATGAGTCGAGGATCGTGGCTGACGCACAGCACCGTCGTGCCGTGGTTGCGGGCAATGCGATGCAACAGACCGATGACAGTGGCGCCACTGGCGGCGTCGAGCGCACTGGTGGGTTCGTCGGCGAACAGCAATTGCGGCAGCTTGGCCAGAGCTCTGGCGATGGCGACCCGCTGCTTCTCTCCCCCGGATAACGCCGCGGGCAACAAATGTGCGCGTTGTGACATTCCGACTTCTTCCAAGGCGGTCAATGCCCGTTGCCGTGCGTCATGCCTGGTTATCCCCAAATAGTTGAGCGGCAATTCCACTTGTTCCAATGCCGTCAGTGCCGGAAACAGGTTGAAACCCTGGAACACGAAACCGGTATGCCGCAAACGGAATCGCTCCAGATCGGTTTTGCCGGCTTCGCCCAGATGCTCTCCCAATGCCTGCACATGTCCACTGTCCGGCTGCTGCAGACCGCTCAGGATCGACAACAATGTGCTCTTGCCGCACCCGGAGGGCCCTGCAATCAGCGTCAATTCGCCCGGCATGACGGCCACCGACAGGCTGTTGAGCACCTGCGTGCGTACGATACCAGAAAAATAACCCTTGCTGATGTCGCTGGCCACGAGGCTGGGTGTGGTCGAAGAAGCGTTCACAGCCACCTGCTCCTAGCGCAACAACTGCACGGGATCGGCCCGCAGCAGCCCGCGCATCGCGAACAATCCCGACATCAGCGCGATGCCGAGCACCAGCAACGTACAGACGCCGGCCATCGTCACGCTCATCGCTACCGGCACGTCCCGACTGGCGGCGAGCAACAACAACGCGGAACTGAGCGCGGTACTCAGCAGCAGACCGCCGCCACCAATCCAAGCCGCTTGTTCCAAAACCACGGCGCGCAATGCCCGAATGCCGACCCCTAGCGCATTGAGCGTGGCATATTCGCGGGCCGAGCTGATCACCACTGCCGTCAACGCCTGGCTGGCCACCACGATGCCGACCAACAACACGATGGCCGACATGAACAGTACCGCTACGCCGGCGCCGGTATCGAGGAACCAATACAGTTGCGAACGCAGCGCAAACTCGTTGGCGGTCCAGGCATCGAACGCACCGAAAGCCGTTTTCCCGCCCAGTTGATTTACCACGTTAGGCGCCTGTGCCGGTTCCTTGAGCCCGGCCACCCAATAGGCCGCGCTGTTGGCTTCGAGCGCCTTGCTGTCGAGCTCGCGCGCGGTATCGACCGAACACAGCACGTTGACGCCACCGAGCGCTCGCAAGCCGCTGATGGTGGCGACCACATGCACACGTTTGCCGTCGATGGAAGCATAACCGCCGACACCGACTCCCAGTTGCGGCAGATCGGCACGATCGACGATCACGGCACGCGGCTCTCGCAGCAACGTGCGCGTCGCTGCCGTCAGCAGTTTGTCGAACAGCATGCTGTTGGCCTGCGTACCGATGCCGACCACGAACACCGGCACGCCACCGGTGTTGGCATCGCTGTGCCAATCGGCGTCCACCCACACCAATGGCTCCACCGCGGCCACTTGGGGATTCATCATCAGCATCATCTCGAGATCGCTGTTGACGTTGCGCCCGTAGTTGACGCTCTGCGTGCCAGGATAGCCAACCCATACGTCGGCCGAGCTCGCCGTCACGTACAACGCGGCGCTGCCGAAAATCCCCATCACCAAGGCCAGCTGTATCGTCAGCAACAATCCGGCGAAGGCGACGGCCAGCACGGCGGGAACGAAGCGGCGCCATTCGCGCTGCAAAGTGCGGCGGGCCAGCGACACCATCAACGCGCTCCCTCATCCGGCAACGCGGAGCCACCCAGCGCCTTGTACAGCGCGATGAAGGCCAGGCTCTCGGCCATCTGCGCATCGAGCACTGATTGCTGCACCTGTTGCAGAGCTTGCTGTGCCGTCAGCACGTCGAGCTTGCTGGCAAAACCCAGCTGGCGTTTGCGATCGACTTGCGCCACCTGCCGCTGTTGCAGCGCCAGATTGTCAGTGGCCTGCTGCAGCAAACGCTGCTGCCACTGCAGGCTGGACAACGCGAGTTCGCTTTCGCCCACCGCGTCGAGCACGGCGGCGCGGTAGGCCAGCAGGTTTTCGTTCAACGCCATTTCCCCGGCACTCACCGCGGCACGGCGTTGACCCCAGTCGAACAACGGAATGTCGATGACCGGCGCCACCGCCAATCTGGAATGATTGGCATCATTCAGATCGAAGCCGTGAGTGACGTCGACCGCATACAGATAGCTGGCTCCCAGCGACACATGCGGATACAGCTCGGACCTGGCAACGCCCAGTTGCGCTGCCGCTGCCAGCACAGCGGACTCGGCACGGTGCAGCTCCGGCCGATTGCGCAACAACTCGCCGGGCACGCCTGCGATAGCAAACGGCGCCAACACCGGCAACGACGCCGGTGCCAACCAGTCTTCGTCGGGCCTGGCGAGACCCAGCAGCAGGGCCAGGCGTTGCGCCGCTGCGTCCGATTCTCTGCGCAGTTCCGTTTCACCGGCCAGCAACTGGCTCAAACCTTGTTCCGTTTGCACACGGTCGGCCTGCGCTGGCAGATGCAGCTTGGTACGCAGGTCCAGCAAGCCCAACCGCTCCTGCAGCAACTGACGTTGCTGCTGCAGATCAGCCAGTTGCCTTTGATGCGCACGCAGTTCGAGATAGTTGCGTACCACTTCGGCGATGACGGCGACACGCGCCGCTTCAGCATCGGCACCAGCTTCCGCGACTGCCGCCTGGGCGAGTCGCTGTTCGCTCTCGCCGCGGCCGAACAGGCCAAGCTCCCACGAAGCATCGAGGCCGTACTGGAAATAGCTGCGGGTGGCGTCGGGCGTATCCACCGCCTGGGTACGCGCATGCAACGCCGGCAGGAACTCATCGCCGCTGTGACCCAGCAGCAATCGCGCCCGCTCGATGCGGGCCTTGGCTTGCGCCACGCTCAGGTTGTTGGCGAGCGCCTGCTCGACCAGACGATCCAGCAGCGGATCATGGAAATGCCGCCACCACGAGTGCGGATCCAGCACCGGCGCCTGCGGCGCGGATTGCAGGGCATGGGACCATTGCGAAGGGATATCCTGTTTGGGCAGGGTCGGCATCTGCTGCGTGGCGTTGCACGCGGCCAGCGCCAACAGCGCAGCGCAAACCGGCAAAAGCCGCATCGCTGCAAATGGCTTGTTGATGACCTTGCCCGACCGCAAACGGACTCCTCCGCCCTGAAAAACGCAGTCTGCACGGTAGCAGATTTCCCGGCGGCTTGCCTTCCCGAGGGGTAGGGAAATTCAGGCCCGTTGCTGACACAATGCCCGCATGCCGACGCGATCCGGACGACCTCCAAGCGATGACGTGCTGACGCCAGCCGAATGGCGCGTGCTGCACGCGACCCAGCACGGTTTCAGCAATCGTGCGATGGCTGACCGGCTGGGAGTCAGCGTCAATGCCATCAAGTTCCACCTGCGCAACATCCAGGGCAAGCTGGGTTTGCCCGACAAGAAAGCGTTGCGGCGCACCTTGATCCGTTCGCAACATCCGCATCAATATCTCCATCAACCCGCACATGAGCCAACTGCAATGACGACCACCGCCAACTTCGGCTGCCTCGGCCAGATCGCACGTACCGTCGGCAACTGCGAGCAATCGCGCAACTGGTACGAACTGGTGCTGGAACTGCCCCACCTCTATACCTTCGGCACCATGAGCTTCTTCGACTGCAACGGCACACGACTGATGTTGATGCAGAAGGACAAGGCCAATCCCGACGAGTCCATCCTGTATTTCAAGGTGCCCGACATTGCAAACAGCTTCGAGCAATTGCAACGCAAAGGTGTCGAGTTCATCGCCGCGCCGCACAAGATCCACACCCATGCCGACGGCACCGAAGAGTGGATGGCCTTTTTCAAGGATCCCGACGGCCGGCCACTGGCGCTGATGGCGCAGATGAAGCCATAGCGCGGCTACAATGGCGGTTCCGATCCGAGGACCGCATGCCCACCCGCCATTACACTCATCGTTGCCAGACCGGCGGCGAAACCGCCATCGATGCGCTCGCCGCCGTCAGCCAGTTGCCGAAGCAGCGATTGAAAGACGCGATGAACAAGGGCGCGGCATGGCTCAGGCGCGGCAACACCAACAAGCGCTTGCGGCGCGCCACGACATCACTACAGTCCGGCGACGAAGTGTCCTTGCACTACAACCCGGAAATTCTCGCGCTGGCTCCAGTCGAGCCGAACCTCGTTGCCGACGAAAAACACTACAGCGTCTGGCATAAACCGGCCGGCCTGCTGGCGCAAGGGACGCTCGAAGGCGATCACTGCTCGCTGCTGCGCCTCGCCGAACAGCGGCTGGGCCGCGAATGTTTTCCCGTACACCGGCTCGACCGCGAAGCGGAAGGCCTGATGCTGATTGCCCACACCGGCAAGGCTGCTGCCGCGTTGTCGGCGCTGTTCGCGCGCGAAGGCAGCACGAGCTTGCGCAAACTCTATCGGGTGGAAGTGCGTGGCCACGCAGCGAACAGCGGCGAGATCGACACACCGCTCGACGGCAAACCGGCATTGACGCGTTACCGCCTGCTCGAATATTTGCCGGCCAGCGACAGCAGCGTGGTGGAAGTGGAACTGATCACCGGGCGCAAGCACCAGATCCGCCGGCATTTCGCTCAGGTGAACCATGCCGTGCTCGGCGATCCGCAATACGGCACCGACAACAAGGATGCGCGCGGCCTGCAACTGCGCGCCACCGGCCTCGCGTTCGAGTGCCCGCTCACACGGAAACCGCGCGACTACCGCACGTCTTGACGAGCGCGCTCACTCGAACCGCGGCTTGTCCCTGCCGACGAAATCCAGCAAACGCGCCAGCGCGGCCCACAGCACCATGAACGAATCCACCATCACCTTGACGGTGACCCACAGCAACAATTTGCAGCGGCCCTGCCAGCTCATGCCCATGAAACCGTGCGAACTTTCGAGATAAGGCGTCAGCAAGCGCGCCAGCGACGGAAACCGCTGCAGGTGCCGCGCGAACGACGGAAACATCGCACCTGCGATCATCGCACCGAAGGCCAAAAAGAGCAGGCCCGGAACGACGGGGAGTATGAGCCCCACCATTCCGAGCCCAAGGCACAACAACAACAGCAACAGCGCGAGGAATTTGGCGACCCAGTGCGGCGCGTCCGCGGCATACGACGCCTTCACCAGTGCGCGTACGGTGTGCGGGCGCATGCGTTCGTAATCGGTGCGGTAGTGACTATCTTTCATGACACGACTGTCTCCGGTACTGGCATCAGTAGTAAGGGTAGTAGCGTGGCCGCGGTTTCAGCGGCGCCAGGAAGAAGTAGAACACCCAGGCGAACCACGACAGGAAAACGATGGCCAGGATCCAGGCGGCTTTTTCACCGCCGGTGGTCTTGTCGGAATTGGCGATGATCAGGATCGGCAACAGCCACACCAGCAAACAGCCGCCCGCCACGATCAGGGCCAGCAGGAAACCCAGCACCGGCAGCAAGGCGGTGACGGCACAGCCCAGCAGAATCAGCACCAACAAAGTCACGATGACGTTCATACCCTTCTCCTCACGAGTGCGGTTTGTAGTAGTGACCAGACCTAGCCAACTCTGTGCCAGCTTGGGTTTTCTTTTTGGTTTCAAGCAGTTGAAGTTTTTTGTGGCAAGAATTGGCTTGCCAGGTGGGGTAACGGCACCCAAGAGTTGGCCAATTTGGCCAGCAGGAAACCAGTTCCGCCGAAGGTCAGTACCAGAGCCGCAGGCCCACGACCCAGCGGGTTTCACCGGACTGATGTTGACCTCCGACGTCGTGCTCGACGCCAAGGTAGGGAGCGAATTCGCGCACGATCTCGTAACGCAGCCGCAAGCCAAGGTTGCTGTCGTAGAAACCTTGCCGCAGCGTGCCGGCCATGTCGTCATTGAAGGCGTAACGCAACTGCACGCGCGGCTCCAGTATCCATTGCTGCGTCAGGCGCAACTCGTAGCTGGTCTCCACCCTGCCCTGCCACAAACCGTCGTCACCGGCGAACAACGCGGCATCGACATGGAACCAGTACGGCGCCAGCCCTTGCACGCCCAGCGCAGCCCAGGTGTGCGCGGCACCGCCGGCCTCGCTATAGCGCATGCCTGTCTGCAGGTCCCAGAACGGGGCTATTGCATGGCTGTACAGCAACTGGCTATCGCTGTCATCGACCTTGTGTTGACGATCGAGCCAACTGCCCTCGGTCTTCAACCAGAATTTATCGAGATCGCCGCCATACCAGTAATCGGCTTGCCACTGCCAGGCATCTTCGCCGCTGCGTTGCTGGCGCTCGAAGCGTTCGACCAGCAGCAACGAATCCGTCGTGCCGCCGTGATCGCGCATCGCCATGTCCTGCGCCGGCGCATCGGCCGGCATCGTGTCATTCATTGCGGCCATTGCGGCATGGTCGTGTTCATGCTCGGCGGCGTTCGCGCACAACGGCAGCAACAGCAGGCACCACGGCACTCTCATGTCTGCGCTCCGTCACCGACCCGGAATATCCGCATCATGCCGGCGTGCATGTGGTACAGCAGGTGGCAGTGGAACGCCCACGGACCCGGCGCATCGGCGGTGAGATCGACCGATGCCTTCTCGCCCGGCTTCAGCACCAGCGTGTGCTTGTGCGGCTTGTTGGCGCCCTCTTCGGTCACCAGGTCGAAGAACATGCCGTGCAGATGCAGCGGATGCGGCATCATCGTGTCGTTGACGAAGGTGAGCCTCACGCGCTCGTTAAGCGTCAACGCAATCGGCGTGGTGACCTCGGTGAATTTGCGACCGTCGAAGCTCCACATGTAACGCTCCATGTTGGCGGTCAGATGCAGTTCGAGTTCGCGCGTCGGTGCACGCTGATCGACATTGGGCTCAAGGCTGCGCAGTTCGGCGTACACCAGCACGCGATGTGGTTCGTTCTCCAATCCCAACGGGCGCTCGTGCAAACGATGGCCCGGATTGGTCGCTATGCTGGCGACGCCGGGGCCGAGTGGATGATGATGCGCCGCCGGCTCCATGCCGCTCATGTCCATGCCGGCCATATCCATTCCGGCCATGTCGTCCATGCCCATGTCCTTCATCGTCAGCAACGGTCGCGGCCGCAGCGGCGGCACCGGTGCCTGCATGCCGGCGCGCGGCGCCAGCGTGGCGCGGGCGTAGCCGGAACGGTCGTTGCTTTCGGCATACAGCGTGAACGCCTCAGCCGATTGCGGCTGCACGATCACATCGAAAGTTTCACCGTTGCCGATCTGCAGTTCGTCGGTTTCCACCGGCTGCACGTATTGACCGTCGTTCAGCACCACCGTCATCGGCAGTCCCGGAATACGCACGTTGAAGATCGTCATCGCCGACGAATTGATGAGCCGCAGCCGGATGCGCTCGCCGGCCTTGAACAGGCCGGTCCAGTTTTCGGCCGGACTGTGGCCATTGACGAGATAAGTGTAGGTGGCACCGGTGACATCGGCGATGTCGGTGCGATTCATGCGCATCTGGCCCCATTGCATGCGCTCCGCCAGCGTCGGCCCGAAGCCGTCCCGCCTTGCGTCGCCGAAGAAATCGCCCAGCGTACGCTGCTGGAAGTTGTAGCTGCCGCTCATCGTCTTCAACTTGTGAAACACGCGCTCGGGATCTTCGAAGGTCCAATCCGACAGCACGATCACGTATTCGCGCTCGTACGCAAACGGCTCCGGCTCGCGCGGATCGATGATGATCGGCCCGTAATGACCGCTCTGTTCCTGCATGCCGCTATGGCTGTGATACCAGTAAGTGCCGCTCTGCTTCAGCGCGAAGCGATAACCAAACGACTTGCCCGGCGCAATGCCATCGAAACTGATGCCCGGCACGCCGTCCATTTGCCAAGGCACCAGGATGCCGTGCCAATGGATCGAGGTCGGCACGTCGAGCGCATTGTGCACTTGCAACGTCAAGGCATCGCCTTCGCGCCAGCGCAGCAGCGGTGCCGGGAACTGGCCATTGAGGCGGATGTGTCGTGCAGTCCTGCCGGCGATTGGCGCCCGCTCTTCGCTGACGCGCAGCTGAAAATCGGAGCCTTGTTGCCCCGGCACTCCGGCCAGCGTGGCCAGACCATTGCTCTGCGCCCATGCCGGCAACAGCGATTGCCAGCCGAGAGCGCCGCCCAGCATCAGCGTCGAGCGCAGAAAGCGGCGTCGTTTCATGTCGA
>DATJXP010000319.1:0-11620 GCA_035500035.1 Candidatus Acidiferrum sp.
GCGAGAGTTTTGAAGTCGTCGAGTTCGCCACTCCACCCAAATCCGCCGACGACTTGCAGGCCACGCTGATCCGCCAATTCAGGCTCGGGGCCGATCTCAGCTTCCGCAAATCGCTGATCCGCCATCTCTCGACCAAACCCAGGGATCTGCAAAAGTTGATCATGCTGATCGACGATGGCGACACGATGAGCGTCGACGCCTTGGTCGGTATCCATGGCCTGCGCGATCTCGAACATAACGGCCAGGCCTTGATCAGCGTGCTGCTGTGCGGCGACAAAGGCTTGAACGCCATCCTCGCCAAGGAGGAACTGGCGCTGCTGCAAGCGGACATCACGCTGAACTACTCGCTGAATCCGCTCGGCGACAACGACATCGGCGATTTCTGCTCTGCCTACATGCAGCAAACCGGCAAACCCAGGGCCGCGCTCAGCCAGCGTTACCTGGACAGCCTGCTGCAACAGACGCAAGGTCTGCCCGGCAAAGTCATCGAGGAGCTGGCGAAAGCGCTGCAGCAACCGGACTTCCTGCTGCTCAATGGCCGGGAAGAAGCGCCAGTGGAGACCAAGGCTCCCATCATCGGCCAAGTCATCCAGGGCATCGCCGACAAGGTCAACAGCATTCCGCCCGAAACCAAGCGCTGGCTCAAGCCAACGGCCGGCGTATTGTTTACCGCGGCAGCCCTCAGCACCGTTTACGTGTATTACCCGAAGGCATTGTCGGTTTATGGCGATTTCACCAAGGGTCCGAGCGCACCGGAACCGGCGGCAGTCGCGAATAACTCGCCACCGGCGACACCGGCCCAGCCAGCGGCTACGGCACCCACCCCTGCTCCAGTGGCGCAGCCGCAGCCTGCTCGACAACCACAGCCTGCAGTAGCCGCCGCCCCAGCGCCCGCAGCACCACCGATTCCGGCCTCACCGCCACCGTCCGCGGTTGCAACCGCTACTCCGGCACCCGTACCCGCTACTGCACCCGCTCCGAAACCGGCCGCGTCCGCCAGCACGTCCAAGGCCCCGGCGCCAGCTCCAATGGTCGTTTCCACTGCTCAGCCGGCGCCTGCAAGCAAGAACGACTTGCAGCAAATCATCAACGACTGGGTTGCCGCGTGGCAGCGGCAGGATCTGAACGCCTACTTGAGCTTCTATCACACCGATTTCGCGCCGCTGTATCAGGACAGCCGCAGCAGCTGGCGCGCCGATCGCACCCGCAGCCTGGCCCGCCCGAGTCGCATTGCGATCAACATCACCGACTTTACCGTGGAAGGCAGCGATGCTACCGGCACCACGGTGAGCTTCTGGCTCGATTACCAAAGCCCGTCCTACGCCGACCGCACCCAGAAAGAACTGGTGCTGGGCCAGGATACCGACGGCAAATTACGCATCCTGCGCGAGTTGAACCGCGAAGTGCAGCCGCTGGCCGCCGGTCCGTTGCCGCCAGCCAGCACCGTTGCCGGCAACTCGCAAGGCACGGCGAAACCGGCCGCCAGCGTTGCCACCGCCACCCGCATCGGCGAACCGCTGATGATCCAGCCCAACGCCGCCGTGGCGCTGCCTGCCAATGGCCACGACAATCTCAACCAATTCGTCAGCAGTTGGCTCAATGCCTGGCAACACAAGGATCTGGCCGACTATTTCGGCCATTACTCCCCCGGCTTCAAGAGTTCGCTGACCACCAGCACCGAAGCCTGGCGTGACGATCGCGCCGTCAAGATCACGCGCCCGGCGGTGATCCAGTTGCAGTTGGACAACCTGGAACTGGTGAAGGAAACCGGCGGCGAAACCGTGCTGAAACTGACGGTGACCTATCACTCCAGCTACTACGCCGACCGCACGCAGAAGGAATTGCACTTGCAGCTCAGCCAGAACGGCGGCCTGCAGATCGTCGAAGAAAAGAATCTCAGCGTCGAAGCGCTGCCGTTGTCGCGCCTGCTACCGTCGGTACAAGTGGCAATGCAGGAACTGGCACGCTCACTGGCTGCCAACCAGCTCTGATCTCCTCTGCCCCGCTACGACATCCCGCGCTCAACGCGGGATGTAATAGACCGTGCCCGACATCAGCAATCGCGCGGTGCGCATGATCGACGTGCTCTTCGGCACCAGCACCTTGGGGTCGTCATCCAGCACCACTTCCACGCCCATGGTACCGGTCGGATGTTCTACTTCGCACACACGGCGCTGGCCCGTGGGAATGTTGGCGATGGCGTGACCGACCGCACCGGGGATGTTGGCGGCAGTGGCAACGCTGGCGGCCGCCAGCACGCCGACCGCGTCATGCACGCGATGCGGAATGAAGCTGCGGGTGTTGAGGATGCCACCCATCTTCGGTGGCGACACGATCGTCATCTTCGGCACCGTTTTGTCCTTCACGTCCCCCAGATTCATCATGGGGCCGACTTTCAGTCGCAACGCTTCGATGGTCTTCTTCAGCGGTTCGTTGCTTTCGAGCGCTTCGATGCTTTCGTCGCCTTTGAGCCCAAGATCTTTCGCATCGATCATCACCACCGGCATGCCGTTATCGACCATCGTCACCTTGAGGCCGTTGACCTCGTCAACGAAATTGCCGGTCGGAAACAACGCGCCGCAACTGGAACCGGCGACATCGAGAAACTCGATCATGATTGGCGCATGCGTGCCGGGCACGCCATCGATGTGGGCGGAGCCGTCGTACTGCACCTTGCGGCCCGGGGTCAGGATGCGCTGCTTGGCCACGCTGTCGGTGTTTTCCATATAGACAGTGACGACAGTCTCGCCGTCCTGTGCCTGCACCAGCCCGTTCTCGATCGCGAACGGGCCGACACCGGCGAGGATGTTGCCGCAGTTCTGCGCCGTGGTGGCCTTGGCCTCTTCCACCATCACCTGCACGAACAGGTAATCGACATCGACCCCCGGACGCTGCGACTTCTTGATGACGGCGACCTTGCTGGTCAACGGATGCGCACCGCCGACGCCGTCGATCTGGCGTTTGTCGGGTGAACCCATGATGGCGATCAGCGCCAGGTCGCGCGCTTTCGGATCGCTTGGCAGGTCTTGAGCCAGGAAGTAGGCACCCTTGGATGTGCCGCCGCGCATCAACATACAAGGAACGGCTTTTTGCATGGAAACCTCGAACAATGGGCAAGTGAAAAACCGGTGATTTACCGCAATTGTGCTAGGAAAAATCCAATTGAGCCAGTCTTGGACGGCCGCCTATAATGCGGCAGTTTTTTTGCCAGGACACTTCCATGTTCAAGCCCGTCGCAGTCCGTAATATTGCCCGCGCCGATCAAGCCGTGATCGACGATCTCGCCCAGCTCGGCGTTGCCACCGTGCACGAAGCCCAGGGCCGCATCGGCCTGATGGCGCCCTACATGCGCCCCGCCTGGGGCCAGCCTCGCATCGCCGGCAGTGCCGTCACCATTCTTGCGCAACCGGGCGACAACTGGATGATTCACGTCGCCATTGAGCTGTGCCAACCGGGCGACATCATCATCGTCGGCATCACCGCCGACAGCACCGACGGCTTCTTCGGCGACCTGCTCGCCACTTCGTGCCAGGCGCGCGGCGTGCGCGGCCTCGTCATCGACGCCGGTGTGCGCGACATCAAGGAACTGCGCGAAATGAATTTCCCGGTGTGGTCGAAAGCGATCCACGCCAAGGGCACCGTCAAGGAAACGCTCGGCTGCGTCAACGTACCGCTGGTTTGCGCCGGCGCCTACATCGTGCCGGGCGATGTCATCGTCGCCGATGAAGACGGCGTGTGCGTGGTCAAACGTCAGCACGCTGCCGCCGTGCGCGACAACGCCAAAAAACGCGAAGCCGCCGAAGTGGCCAAGCGCGAGAAGCTGGCCAAGGGCGAACTCGGTCTCGACATCTACAAGATGCGCGAACGCCTGGTGCAGGAAGGCTTCACCTATCTCGACTCGCTCGACGATCTCAAATAATCCGACCCGGATTCAATCAACCTTTTCATTCAACCGAAGGTCATTCCATGGACTACAAGCAAATCCAGGCCTTGAAAGCCAAGTTCGAAGAAGTGCCCGGCACCTACCTGTTCAATTGCGACCGCTGCCGTCAGGGCTATCACCTGAACATGTTCTGCTCGTCGATGTCGAAAGACGAAAACCGCAAGGCGTTTCTCGCCGACGAGAAAGGCTACATCCAGAAAAATTTTCCGAAGATGACCGCAGAGCAGACCCGTTGCGTGCTCGAACGCGATTGGCTCGGCATGATCAAGAGCGGCGCCAACATCTATTACATGTCGAAATTCGGCGCCACACTCGGCCGTTCGTTCCAGTACATGGCGGGCGAAATGACAGGCCAGGGCCAAGACCAGTACCGCGCGATGATGATGGACGGCGGCCGCACCACCAAGGGCAACCTCAACAAGAAAGACAACGGCGGCAAGATCCGCTGCATCTCCAACAAGTCCGGCAAAGACTACAGCAAACAGGCGTAAGACTCAGATGGCAAAAATTACTGCAGGTATCGGTTGTTCCCACGTCCCCGCCATCGGTGCGGCCTTCGATCAGGGTCTGACCCAGGAACCGTATTGGAAACCGTTGTTCGACGGTTATGAACCGGCACGCGAGTGGCTGAAAAAGCACAAGCCCGACGTCGCCATCCTCGTCTATAACGATCATGGCAGCGCGCTGACGCTCGATCTGATCCCGACCTTCGGCATCGGCGTTGCCGACGAGTTCATTCCAGCCGACGAAGGCTGGGGTCCGCGCAACGTGCCCATCGTCAAGGGCCACCAGAAACTGGCCTGGCATCTGGCCGAGACGCTGATCATCAACGAGTTCGACATGTGCGTGATGAACAAGCTCGACGTCGATCACGGTCTGACCGTGCCGCTCAACATCATGTGCGGCAAGGTCGATGAATGGCCGATGGCGATCATTCCGATCCCGGTCAACGTCGTGATGTTCCCGGTACCGACCGGTGACCGTTGCTGGCGCATGGGCGAAGTAATCCGCAAAGCCGTCGAAGCGTTTCCGGAAGATCTCAACGTCGTGATCTTCGGCACCGGCGGCATGTCGCACCAGATCCACGGCGAACGTTCCGGCATGATCAACCGCGACTTCGATACGAAGTTCCTCAACGACCTGACGAAGAACCCGTCGCGTCTGCGCAAGATCAAGCACGAAGACTACGTGACCAACGCCGGCGCCGAAGGCATCGAGATGGTGATGTGGATGGTGATGCGCGCCGCGCTCGGCGACAACAACGTGCACGAAGCGTATCGCCACTATCACGTGCCAGCGTCGAACACCGCGGCGGGTCTGATCATCCTGGAAAACGACGATCTGAAAGGACCAAAGAAAAAAGCGGCGCCGAAGAAGAAGGCAGTCAAGAAAGCGGCGAAGAAACCGGCCGCGAAAAAACCGGCCGTCAAGAAAGCTGAAAAAAAAGCCACGAAGAAGGCTGCCAAAAAAGTCGTGAAGAAAGTTACAAAGAAAGCACCGGCGAAGAAAAAAGCGAAAAAGAAGTAATCCGTGAAATAGAGTCAGAGCCCATTTTCCGCCGACACCATCGTAGGGGCACGCCATGGCGTGCCCGCACCGACTGGATATGAAACAGGCTCCAGCCATTACAGAGGTAACAGCATGACTATCAAAGTACTCATGGTCGGCCATGGCGCCTTCGCCCAGAAGCACATGGATGCGATCAAGAACATCCCGGGCGTCGAGATTGCGTCGATCTGCGGCCGTCGTGAAGAAGCCACGAAAGAAGTGGCCGTCAAATACGGCGTCAAGCACTGGGGCATCGACCTCGGCGAATGCCTGAAGCAGAACGTCGATGCGGTGATCATCACCTCGGCCACGCAAGTGCACGCGGCACAGGCGATCCAGTGCCTGAAAGCCGGCAAGCACGTGCAGGTGGAAATCCCGATGGCCGACAGCATCAAGGATTCGCGCGCCATCCTCGCCGCACAGAACGAGATGAACGCCAAGGGCAACAAGCTGGTCGCCATGGCCGGCCACACCCGCCGCTTCAATCCGTCGCACCAGTGGGTGCACAACCGCATCAAGAAAGGCGAACTGAAAGTACTGCAGATGGATGTGCAGACCTACTTCTTCCGCCGCACCAACATGAACGCGGCCGGCCAGCCGCGTTCGTGGACCGATCACCTGTTATGGCACCACGCCTGTCATACGGTCGATCTGTTCTCATACCAGACCGGCGAGCCGGTGAAGCACGCGTTCGCACTGGAAGGCCCGCATCATCCGGAGCTGAAAATCGCGATGGACATGTCGATCCAGCTGAAAACCGCCGGCGGCGCCGTGTGCACGCTGTCGCTGTCGTTCAACAACGATGGTCCGCTCGGCACTTTCTTCCGCTACATCTGCGACAACGGCACCTACCTCTGCCGCTACGACGATCTGTTCAACGGCAAGAACGAGCAGATCGACGTATCGAAAGTGGATGTGTCGATGAACGGCATCGAACTGCAGGACCGCGAGTTCTTCGCCGCCATTAAGGAAGGCCGTGAGCCGAACGCTTCGATTGCGCAGTGTTTGCCGGCGATGGAGACGCTGGATCGGTTGGAACAGTGTTTGAATAGCACCAAGTAATACGAACGGGGCCGCAAGGCCCCGATTCATTTTAGGGGTTTTGATTTGGAGCACAGCCAAGGGCGGGCAGAGGTACTGGCGAACGCTGCAAGCCATCCCTGGCGCTGGCGCTCCGGGCATCCTGCCCTCCGAGCCTCGCCAGCACCTCTGCCCGCCCTTGGCTCTTTACCATTCGCTTAACCTTCCAGTAAAAACAAATCGGGCTGCGAGACCCTATTTGATTTTTGGCTTGCTGCCTACGAACACGAGGATTAGTCTCTGATAAAAGGAATTAAATAGTGCGCATGCGCACTAATAACAACGGTAGCCATTTTATGAAGACTAAGGCCATAGTTGATAAAGAAGGCCATTCCTTCGCCTTTGAGGTCGAGAATGCTTTTCTCACGCGTAGAGAAGTGCATTCAATATTCCGCAAAATCCCGGGGGCCGCGCATGTGAAATATCTTAAGGACGACGAGTTTTGCGAGTGCACATTAAACGGGAAGCGGTTCGTAGCCTTTGAAGCATACGGAGATAACAGCGTTTTTTGGATTGGCCCGAGTCCAGCCGAGTGGAACCCGGACATCAAGGTTATTCGTGAAATCTTTCAGTCTTTCAGACCAATGTGGGGAGTTGTGCGCTGGCTATTTATTCTGGTGCCGCTCATTGCAGTAGCATTAAAGTTCTTTGCAACAAATAGCTAACCATGAATTCCAAGCGGACAAAACAAGCCGTCATGCTTTTGTATTCGTAAGCCTGTTTTGGCCGCTGAAAATTGGCGCTGAGATTCTCGAACACGGAAAGGTTTGTGGATATGAAATTGCTTGCTCTTATTACTGCTATTCTCGTCGCATTGGCATTCGCGCTCGCTGTCGTATTTAAGCGCTTCACCGCGGGAAATGGCAACATTCCTTGGCCGTTCTATGCGAAGAAACCACTCTCGCAACCCGAGCAGGTGCTTTATCACCGCCTTGTCACTGCACTGCCTGAATGCATCGTGCTGGCACAGGTTCAGCTATCGCGGGTTCTCGGCGTAAAGAAGGGATTCAATTTCCATGAATGGAACAACAGGATCAATCGTATGAGTCTCGACTTTCTCGTGTGCCTCAAAGATTCAACCATCGTCGCTGCAATCGAATTGGACGACAAAACTCACGAAAAATCTGAGCGCATCACGGCCGATAATAAAAAGGAAAAAGCACTAACGGCAGCCGGCATCAAGCTCATTCGCTGGAACACCAATGAGATGCCAGACGAAAACGCGATTCGGCAAACATTCGTGAGTTAAGTTGAAGCTCAAGAGCCAAGGGTCGGTAAGGGTTCTGGCGAGGCTCGGAGGGCAGGATGCCCGGAGCGCCAGCGCCATGGATGGCTTGCAGCGTTCGCAAGAACCCTTACCGGCCCTTGGCTGTGCGCTGAAGCTAAACTCCTCGCGCGATTAGTCTTCCAGCAGCGCTCTACGCACCAACGACTCCACATCACCATCATGCCGAAACCCAACACTCTCGGCCTGCGTGGTGATCAACGGCGGATAACTGGCGTAGATGTCCTGGATCGTCGCATTGGGTTCGAAGCTCACCAATTTGCGCACACCTTCGCCGTGCACTTTGACGAGGCCTTCCACTATCGACTGCATGCTCAGATGCTGCGCCGGCAACTGCCATTGCCGCGCCGGATTCAACTGGTCAGTTGTCAATTCGGCAGCATGGATCAAGTTGTCGATGCAGGCAGAGCGTGACAGGAACCACGACTTCGCGTCCGGCGTGGTTGGGCACGTTACTGGCTTGCCTTCAGTGGGAAAGCGAATCAGATCGCTGAGAAAACGCGACGCGTGGCCGGCATCATCGACCGGGCGCGACACGATGCCGGGCAAGCGCACGCTGCGGCCGTCGAGCCAGCCGCGACGGCTATAGTCGGCGATCAACACTTCGCCGACAATTTTCTGCGCGCCGTAGCTCAAGCCCGGCACGGCACGCAAACTTTCGTCCACACCGCGTTCGGAAAGCGGCTTGCCGTACACTGCCACCGAACTGGTGAACACCAGTCGCGGCACGTGAGTCGCTTGCCATTTGCGGGTGCGCAGCATTTCCAGCAGCGCGATGTTGGCGTCGAGGTTGATGTGCTTGCCGAGTTCGAAATTCGGTTCCGACACGGCGCCCGGCACGCAAGCCAGATGGAAAATCACTTCCGGTTCTTCGTTCAGCGCATCCTGCAACAGCACTGCATCGGCCATGTCGCCCTTGACGAGGCGCACGCGCGGATCGACCGGTGGCTGCTCGAAGCGGCGGCTCAGCAAGGTAAGCCCGGTGACGGCACGGCCAAGTACGGGCTGTTTCAGAAGACGCCGGGCCAGGCCCTGGCCGACAAAACCGTTGGCGCCGGTGATCAATACCTTCATGGGTCGCTCGCTGGAAGATGGAATTCAGGCCGCGATTCTGCGGCGTCGGGCGCAGCCGATCAAGCAAACCCGCATCACGATCGCGCAGTATTTTCCCCGCCGCGCGAGACGGTACAATCCCGCCATCGCTTCGCTCTCTTTCCCGCAGGAGTCCCCATGCAAACCCGCCAGCTCGGTCATTTCCGCGTTCACGCCATCGGCCTCGGCTGCATGAGCATGTCGCACGCCTATGGCACCCCGGACCCGGTGGAAGCCGAGCGCACGCTCTCCGCCGCGCTCGACATCGGCTACGACTTTCTCGACACGGCTTACCTGTACGGCTTCGGCAAGAACGAGGAACTGCTCGGCCGCGTAATGAAGCCGCACCGCAACCAGTTTGTGCTGGCCAGCAAGTGCGGCGTCATCCGCAGCCCGGAAGGCAAACGCGTGATCGACGGCACGCCCAGGAGCATCCGCGAAGTGTGCGAAGGCTCGCTCAAACGGCTGCAGACCGACGTGATCGATCTCTACTACCTGCATCGCCGCGACTTCAACGTGCCGATCGAAGACAGCGTGGGCGAACTGAGTCGTCTGGTTGAAGAAGGCAAGCTCCAGAGCATCGGCTTGTCCGAAGTTTCCGCGGATACCTTGCGCAAGGCGCACAAGGTGCATCCGATCACCGCGCTGCAATCCGAATATTCGCTGTGGAGCCGCAATGCCGAAATCGCCACGTTGCAGGCGTGCAAGGAACTGGGCATCGCCTTCGTCGCGTTCAGTCCGCTGGCACGCGGCTTTTTGACCGGCAAACTGCAAGACCCAAAAGCGCAACTGGAAG
This sequence comes from Candidatus Acidiferrum sp., assembly GCA_035500035.1. Taxonomy (GTDB): domain Bacteria; phylum Pseudomonadota; class Gammaproteobacteria; order Pseudomonadales; family Pseudohongiellaceae; genus CAILUG01. Next base: position 9,745 of record DATJXP010000319.1, read on the forward strand.
CCGCCGACATCCGCCACGGTATGCCGCGCTTCTATCCGGAGAACTATCCGAAAAATCTCGCGCTGCTGCCCGCCTACGACAAGGTGGCGCAGGATGTCGGCTGCACGCCGGCGCAACTGGCACTGGCCTGGCTGCTGGCCAAGGCGCCGCACATCATTCCGATTCCCGGCACGCGTCATCTCGATTACGCGAGGGAAAACTTCGGTGCAATCAATGTGCAAATCACTGCCACACAAGTGGCGAAGCTCGATGAGCTGATCAACCGCCACACCGTCGCCGGCGAGCGCTACAACCCGCCGACGCAGACCGAAATCGACACCGAGCAATTTCCTTCGTAGTGTCACAAACGCAGGGCATCAGGTCGTTTCAACCCGCACACCCGCACTTGTATAGTGTTCGCCTTCGTCATTGCGGGATTTGTCATGCGCTTCTTCGTTGCATTGGTATTGGTGCTGGGTTCGGCTGTGGCGTTGGCGCAGCGGCCTGATCGCCCTTCGCTTCCGCTCAACGCCTATACGCTGACTGGTTACCACGCCGTCGATCAAGCCACGGCGTTGCACCTGCCGGCTGGCGTCACCTTCGGCTCCATCGGTTCCGTCACCATCACGCCCGACAATCACTTGCTGGTGCTCAATCGCGGCGAAGTGCCGTTCTACGAATTCGCTACCGACGGCACCTTCATCCGTTCGTTCGGCGATAAATCGCTGTTCAGGGTCGCGCATGGCTTACGCTTCGGCCCCAGTGGTGAACTGTGGGTCACTGATATCGGCAACCACGTCGTGTACAAAATGGATACCAACGGCAAGGTGCTGATGACGCTGGGCACGCCCGGCAAGGCCGGCGACTGGGACGAAGCCAGCGGCCAGCACATGTTCAATCAACCCAACGAAACCGCGATCGACAGCCACGGCAATCTGTACGTGGTGCAAGGCCACACCTTCGGCGAACCCAAGGTGCTGAAGTTCGACCGCAACGGCAAGTTCATCAAGCAATGGGGCAAGAAAGGCACCGGCCCCGGCGAGTTCTACGCCGCGCATTCGATCGAGATCGACGCCAACGATGTGTTGTACGTCGCCGACCGCGAGAACATGCGCATCCAGCGCTTCGATACCGACGGCAAATTCCTCGGCGAATGGAAATTCAGCGCGATGGTGTGCGGACTCTACCTGCACAAGGACGGCTTCATGTACCTCACCAGCGGCTTTGACGGCGAATGGGCCAAACTCGACATGAAGGACGGCAAGCTGATCGGCTCGCTCGGCAGTCCTGGCAAGGACAATGGCCAGTTCGGCGAGGCGCACATGCTGGCGGTCGATGCGCAGGGCAACGTTTACATCGGCGACGTGGGCAACCGCCGCGTGCAGGTGTACCGCCGCGATTGAGTCCCGGTTTGATCCGGAACAGCCACCGGCGCCGCCAGCCGCTTATAATGTGCTCCAACGGCATCTTTTACTGCGAGACTTGCCCCGCGGAGGCTCCATGCGCCTGACCAGCTACACCGACTACGCGCTGCGCGTACTGCTGTTCGCCGGTTCCACCGACGAGGCCGTCACCATCAACACCATTTCGACCGCTTACGGCATCTCGAAGGAACACCTGCGCAAGGTAGTGCATGCGCTGTCGCAGCTCGGCTACCTGAGTACGTCGCGCGGCCGCAACGGCGGCATCCGGCTCGGCATGCTGGCCGAGCGCATCAACATCCGCGACGTCGTCATGCATTTCGAGAATGCCGACCTCGTCGAGTGTTTCGACAAGGACACCAACACCTGCCCCATCACCGGCATGTGCGGCCTCAAGCACGTGTTGCAGAAGGCGCAAGGCAGCTTTCTCGACGTGCTGGGTGAATATCGGCTCAGCGATCTGATCAGGAACCCGC
>DATJXP010000320.1:0-2745 GCA_035500035.1 Candidatus Acidiferrum sp.
TTATAGTTAGTCCTGATAGTTAGTCCTGATAGAGAAAACCAATGTCCACAGCCAAAACAAAAGCACAAGCCTCCGCCGCCGCCTTCCTCGGAGGCGCGGTCAAGGGCGTGAAGCCGGCCGATGCCTTCTTCCACGTGGTGCCCGTGCCTTTTGTCGGCGAGCGGTTCAAGCAGTCGTCGATGGCCGCTGCGCCTGACGCCATCCTCGCCGCGTCGCAGCACCTGGAAACCTGGGACGGCCGCAGCAACCCGTCGCGTCACGGCATCCACACCCATGCCGCGGTCGATTGCAAAGGCCCGGCCGAGAAGGTGATGGCGAAGATCGCCGCCGAAATCGCCGGCATCGTCAAACTGGACAAGTTCCCCATCGGCCTCGGCGGCGACGGCATGGTGACTTACGGCATCGTCAAAGGCCTGCTCGATGCCGGCGTCGAAAACTTCGGCGTCGTGCAGATAGACGCGCAAGCCGATCTGAAAGACGACGACAACGGCGATCAATGGAGCGAAGCCTGCGTGATGAAACGCATCGTCGACGAAGACGTGCCGCTGTTCCAGCTTGGCGTGCGTTCGCTGTCGAAGGAAGAGTCCGATGCGCGCCGCGTCAACGGCGTCAAGTTCTACGATGCCGACTGGCTGGTGTCGCGCAGCGTGCAGAAAGTGGAACTGCCCGGCGAATTTCCCGACAAGGTCTACATCAGCATCGACATCGACGGTTTCGATCCGACGGTGTTCCCGTCGCCCACGTCGGTGCCCGGCGGACTCGGCTGGTGGCAGGCACTGTCGATCATCGAGTCGATCTCGCAGCAGGCCGACATCATCGGCCTCGATTTCACCGAGTTCAATCCGGTGTCTGGCCAGAGCGTGCACGACACCAGCGCCGCGCTGTTGTTGTACAAGCTGATGGGCATCGTGGAGCGTTCGCGCTTGTGAGTCTGCGATCCCGCGTTGCGTTGCTGATCCTGGCATTGCTGGTAGCCGGGATGACGGCAACGCTGCTGCGGGCGTTGCGCGATGCGCAAAACCAGGTCAGCGAACGGCTGATCTTCACCCAATCCCTCACCGTCGAACTGCTGCGCCTGGTGCATTCCGCTGCCGGCGAACCGGGCATGCCCGAACTGTCCGGCGAGTTGATGGGGCGTTTGACCATGCTGCAGGAAGACGGCTACGTCGGCATCGTCATCGACAACAGTGCCGACCGGCCGAATGCCGCCAATCTCCGGGCGCTGCGCGCCGACGACGTGCCGCGCTGGTTCGCGCACCTGATGGGCATCGGCGACAACGTGTTCTCGCGCCAGATCGGCACCTATCGCGGCATGCCGGTGATGGTGTCCACCGACCCCGGCGGCCAACTCATGCAAATCTGGAACGACACCAAGGCCACGGTGATTGCGCAGATGGGCATCCTGCTGCTGCTCAACATCGTCATCTACCTGATGCTCGGCCGCTGGCTCAATCCGATCGAACGCATCGTCGGCGGTCTGCATGAAATCGAGAAGGGCGATTACAGCGGCCACATCAAGCCCTCGGGCCTGCCCGAACTCGACCAGATCACGCGCAACGTCAACCGGCTGACCGACGTACTGGCCGCAAGCAAGAGCGAAAACGAACGCCTGCAATCGCAGGCCATCAGCACGCAGGAGCAGGAGCGGCACCGTCTCGCGCAGGAATTGCACGACAGCCTCGGCCAGGCCATCAGCGCGATCAAGGCGGTGGCGGTATCGATCGGCATCCGCAGCCGCGAGCAATTGCCCGACATTGCCTTCAGCGCGCAGAGCATCGAAAAGATTTCCGAAAACGCCTACAAGGCCGTGCGCGAGCTGATGACGGCCCTGCATCCGTCCGTGCTCGATGAACTTGGCCTCGCCACCGCGCTGGAGCAGATGGTGGAGGACTGGAACCACCACCATGAAGCGGTGTTTTGCCGGCTCGAAATCGACGGCAGCATCGACGATCTCGACGAAGACCAGACCATCAACGTATACCGCATCATCCAGGAGTCGCTCACCAACGTCGTCAAGCATGCCAGGGCAACGCAGGTCGAAGTGCGTTTCGGCGGCGCCGAAACGCTCAAACTCGCCATCTGCGACAATGGCGCCGGCTTCGATCCGGCCAGCGGCAAGCGCGGCATGGGCTTGTGGAATATCAAGGATCGTGTGAATCTTTTGCACGGCAAGTTGCAGATAGATGCCAAGCCGGGCAAAGGTGTGGGCCTTTACATCGAATTTCCTCGTCACTATGTCCAGAGGGAGCAGGCGATATGATCGACAAAAAACTCGAAGTGGTGCTGGTGGACGATCACACGGTCGTTCGCATGGGCTTCAAGATGCTGCTCGAAAGCAGCCCGCACATGAAGGTGGTGGCCGAGCTCGACAGCGGCGAGGCGGTGAACCAGTACTGCAACAACCACAAGCCCGACGTCATCATCATGGACATCTCGATGCCGGGCATGGGCGGGCTGGAGGCGATCCGTCGCGTCAAGGCCAAGAATGCCGACCTCAAGGTGCTGGTGTTCACGATGCACGACAACGTCGCCTTCGTCGAAAAGGCGCTGGCCGCCGGTGCCAACGGCTACGTCACCAAGAACAACGCCGCCAACGTGTTGCTGGAAGCGGTGATGGCGGTGTCGAAAGGACAGCAGTGGGTCGATCCGGCACTGGCGTGGAAGGTCACCGCACGGCCGCAGGAAGAGCACCAGGGCGAGTTGAGCGTGCTGTCGCGGCGCGAATTCCAGATTTTCTGCAAGTAC
>DATJXP010000321.1:0-3303 GCA_035500035.1 Candidatus Acidiferrum sp.
GGGCGAGAGTGCCAGCGCGGCATGAAAGCTGGTTTCGGCGGCTGGAAAATCATTGAGGTGCAATTCCGCGAGTCCTTGCAGCTTCTTCGCCGCCACGGCAAACAGGGTATCGCCGCCAAGCCCTGCTCCGTATTTCTCCAACAGCGCCAGCGTCGTGCGGGGATTGGGCAGGCTCAGCGCCGCCCGTGCCGCCGCCAATCGCGACCATTGCAGAATACGTTGGGGATCGTCGCCACCGTCGGCGGCCAACTCGCTGAGCAACGCGAACGCCTGCTGCTGCGATGACGCCGTTGCCTGCCCCCACAGCCGTGCGGCTTCGCTGAACCGTTGCAATCGTGCTCTTTGCGTGGACGGCAGGGTGGCTGCGTTGTCGATGAAGGTGATTGCCGGTTTGTCGCCGGCAGCCTGATGCAGGAACGTGGTATGAACGCAAAGCTCGATCGAACCGGCGGTTGCGGGTGGCTCGAAATAAATCACCTCCATGCCGGTGCGATCATTCGGCAGACTGTATCGAAGATACTCGTTGCCCTTGCCCGCTTCCAACCACACGAATTGCCCGCGCTGTTCCACCTGGACTGCCGACGGTACTTGTGCCGCCAGTTTGAAGCTGCGCGTATCGACCAGTGTGCCGTCATCGAGGCAGGCATGCGCGGCCGTACAACCCACCAGGGTTGCACCCGCGATTACCGCTTCAATGGTTGGACGCCACCGCATACGGGCTTTCGATCGCTACGACAGCCTTGCCGTCAATTGCCATTCCAGCAGCATAACCACTTCGCACGAAGGCCGTCGTTCCACAGCAGGTTATGACGCATGCCCGGCACCATCGCCGGATTCTGTCTGCCCGGCACCGGCGTACCGGCCGGCAACAGTTCTATCGTGTCGGTGAACCATTCGGTTGCGCTCACCTGGATCGGTGTCGATACCAGCATTTCGCCAAACAGGTGATAGTCGGCGGTTTCCAGTGCGGCCAGCTTGGGATACAGATCCTTGTCGAGCACGAGGAAGCGCACGATCTTCAGCGGCTCGGCCGGAAGGCCGGGCACGGCATAGGTACTGCTGTCCGCCAACACGCAGCGAACCCTGACATCGGCAGCCGGGTAATAGACGATGCGCGGATCGGCCGGTGGATGCGTGTTCCAGCCCGCACTTTTCCATTCGCCGACGTAATCTTTGAGAGTGATAGCCATCCAGTCCTCCTAATTCGCGGTTGATCGAGCAGTTATCTTCGTGACCGGTTTTCCGTCGTACCTGTTTCAACTGCACACTCACGTGTGCACTGCTGTCAGCAAGTCCAGCATGGTGGAAAACCTGATCCGTTCTCCTTCGCCTTTGTCGCTTACGACTTTATTGCTTACAGCTTTGTTGCTTCCACCCCTGTTTCCGTCTGCCCTGGTTACGCATCCGCTTCGCGTCAGGGCGTCGTAGCAGGCCGGCAGTGCCCGGTATACCGAGATGCTGCCCAGCCTTGTCAGCGTGCGCACGACTTCCGCGATGATCAGGCTGCCGACCTTACCCAGCCTACCCCAGTTGCGGTAGTTGCCGTCAACCGAATCGCCGTTGTGGGCAAAGGCTTCGGCCAGCACGTAATACCATAGCGGTACTTCGATCTCGCCCTGCGCCGTCTGACCTGACTCCGCCAGTGTCATGCCCAGCACCGGATTGTTGTCGGCACGCAAGCAATTTGCCGTGGCCGCCAGGTACTGGTCATCGAGCGCTATCAACCGGCACAACTCGCCGTGACGCTCGCGTAGCAGCGCCACCACTTGTTGACCGCTCGGTACCATCGCCGTCAACGAGCGGGCCAGGTTGCGCTTGGCCAGTTGATGAAAATGACGGCCGTCGCCGGTGGCGACATGCGGCGGCACTTTCAGCACCACGGCGTCGCTGATGCGCATCGCGAAATTCATCAATGGTCCGTGCGGATTCAGCAGCGGGTCGCCGAAGAACAGCGTCCAATCGACGACGTGGGTCGGCGGCAACCGGCGCAGCCCCTTGAAGCCGCCGCGACCGGTCAGCAGAAACGCTTCCTCGATTTTCATCACCTGCGTCGATGTGATGTTGTACGACGGCAGCACCATCGAATGACCGAATCGCATCGCGCCGAACGAAAACTCGATCGGCATGTCGGGCGCCGGATGTTTGGCGGTGTCCCACAGGGCGCCGCAATCCTGGCGATCGTCGCGGATCAGGTGGCGCCACACGTCGTCGTCGAGCACCTTGGCCAGCCATTCGTACAGGATCACCATCTGATAGTGCAGGATGGTTTGTTGCCGCGCCGCTGCGAACAGTTCCTTTACCGATGCGCCCGGCGTTTGCGCTTGCAGGCGATCGAAAAAGAAATTGTGCAGTTTCAAAAACTGCAGGTGCAGCTGGCCGATCAGCAGGTTTTCGTCGTTGCGGAAATCCGCGATCAGCGCTTCCAGCGTTTGCGGATCGCGCGGCAGATCGCAGCCGGGACGTTCGCGCCTGCCATCGCCGGCGGCACCGAGCCGGAATTTGCCGCGCGCCAGCGCCAGCGCCGGATTGTCAGGCGCCAGCGCGGCGGCGTTGGGTCCATAAACACTGTCGAGCTCGAGCGTGGGTTCGTTCAATTGCACCAGCGCATCGGCCGTCGACTGTTGTACGCTGGGAAGATCGGTACCGCCGCGCTGGTGCGTCAGATCGTGCGCGAGGAACTGGCCGAGATAGACGTAACCGGACGGAATGTTCAGCGGCACGCGCTCCATGCGGTCCTGCGCCATTGCCGCGCCGAGCGCCAGCAGGAAGTCCGCATCGAACCGGGTGGGTTCCAGCTCGAACAAGCGGAAGAAGCGCGCAGAAGGAGCTGCTGTCGTCACGCGATGATCCTTGTTGCCTGTTCTGCATGTTTACGACAGGCCCTCTTATTCACTGCAGCTCCGGGTGTCGTTGTCTCATACACAACGCGTAACCGCGCTCGGCGGTGTCTCCAGTAAAGTGTTAAGGTGCCGTTCTTCCGTATTTGGAGCCACGTTCATGCAAGTCGGCATACCAACCGCCAACCAATTGACGCTTTATGTCATCGACGCGTTTACGTCGCGGCTGTTTCACGGCAACCCGGCGGCGGTGTGCCCGCTCGAGGCCTGGCTGCCGGAATCGTTGATGCAGCAGATCGCGGCTGAGAACAACCTGGCGGAAACCGCGTTCCTGGTGCCGGAAGGCGACGGTTGGCGCCTGCGCTGGTTTACGCCGCTGGTGGAGATCGAATTGTGCGGCCATGCCACGCTGGCCAGCGCGTTCGTGTTGGCGCAGCAGTTGCCCGACCGCCGCGAGTTCCGTTTC